>NZ_WHJF01000089.1:0-30408 GCF_011682185.1 Massilia genomosp. 1 | reverse complement strand
CGGCGCGCTATGGTCGCCTTCCTACTTTGCCGGTAGCTGCGGCGGTGCGCCTATCGCCGTTATCCGGCAGTACATCGAACAGCAGCAGACGCCGCACTAGACGCACCAAACCGGACGGCTGCGCCGTTCGCGCTCTTGACCCCGCCCTGAAGGGCGAGGTTTGCCGCGCAACCGATCAAACTTTGCTACCGGCCGCACCCGCTGCGTCAGGACATCCCGTTACGACGACGCGCGCGCGGCCTGCTCCATCAAGGCTGGAATTTCGGCCGGAATTTCGCGCGCCAGGTAGCCCAGCACGCCGAAGCGCAAGGCCAGTTGTTCGCCGGCCCTGGCATGCAGGGCCACGCCCCAGCAGCTCGCTTGCGCCAGGCTTGCGCCGCGCGCCGCCAGCCCGGCGATGATGCCGGCCAGGGTGTCGCCCGAGCCCGAAATGGCCAGCCCGACATTGCCGCCTTCGTGCTGCCACGGCCCGCCCTCGGGCGCGCTGATCACGGTGCGCGCCCCTTTCAGCGCCACCACCGCGTTCCACGCCTGCGCCGCCGCGCGCGCCGCGCCGTCCGGGTCGGCCACGATCGCTTCTTTCGCACGCCCGGAGAGCTGCGCCATTTCGCCCGCGTGCGGGGTCAGGATCACCGTTTCGGCGAAGCGGAACGGCGGCCCGTCATCGTCGTCCTGGTCGGGGTTGGTGACGATGCCCATGGCGTTGGCGTCGAGCACCACGCTGGTGCCGGCCAGGCGCGGCAGCAAGGCGCGCACCAGCGCCGCCGTGGCCGCTACATCCTGCATGCCGGGGCCGATCAGCACCGCGTCGATCTTGTCGGCCAGCGGGTCGAGCACGTCCAGCGCGTCGCGCGCGAAGCCGCCTTCGACCGTCTCGCGCAGGCCGATCACGCGCGCTTCCGGCATGGCCAGCGCCACCAGTTGGGCCACGCTGGCGCCGGTGGCGATGGTCAGCTTGCCGGCGCCGGCGCGCAAGGCCGCCGTGGCCGCCAGGATCACGGCGCCCGGCATTTCGCACGAGCCGCCCACGATGAGCACGTGGCCGCGCCGCTCCTTGTCGCCTTCGGCCGGCGGCATCGGCAGCGGCCAGGCGCGCAGGGCGGCGCTGTCGATGGTGATCATGTGGGTGCTGGCGAGCGGCATGTCCATGGGACCGGCGCGCCTACGCTTTCGGAGCAGCGGGCACATCTTTTTGGACCGTGACCGGCGTGCCTGCCGCTTCCAGGGGAGCGACAAAGTTAGTCAGTTGCAAGCCGAGCTTGCCGTGCTTGCCTTCGTGCGGATGGAAGCTGTACGAGGTCACCGAGCAGTTCGGCACGTCGGCGGCGCGGTCGAAGGCCAGGATCGCGGCTTCGTCGAGCCGTTCGAACAGGTAGCGGAAGCAGTTGACCGTGACCTGGTGGCCGACGATCAGCACGCGCTCCTTGCAGAACTCGCGGGTGATGGTGTCGATGATGCTGCGCAGGCGCAAGATGACGTCGCACCAGCTCTCGCCGCCGGGCGGGCGGAAGTAGAACTTGCCCACGTGCTGGCGCTGTTCGTACAGCTCCGGATATTGATGCTCGATGCCGAGCACGGTCAGGCGGTCGAGGATGCCGAATTCCTTTTCGCGCAGGCGCTCGTCCACGTGGACCGCCATCAGGCTGTCGGGGCCGAGCTGTTGCATGATGATGCGGGCGGTCTCGGCCGCGCGCAGGTAGGGCGAGTGCAGCACCACGGTCGGGCGCTCGTGTTCCGGCATGGCCGCGAACCAGCTCGCCAGCGCGCGCGCCTGGTCGGCGCCCAGCGCGGAGAGCGGCACGTCCACATCGCGCTCGGCGATGTCGATATGCAAGCCGGCCGCCGCCTCGGCGGCGTCGCGCGCCACGTTACCGGCGCTTTGTCCGTGCCTGACCAGCCAGATCTGTTGGGGCCACTTTTGTTCCATCGTTTCGCCTGCCATTGACATGTTGACACCACGTCATCATAGACGGATTCAACGGTAGCTCAGCGCACGATACAAGTCGTTGTGGTGTTTTTTTCTACGCAGCTTTCTCGTCGGCATCGAGGTTCACGGCGGCGTCGCTGTTAAATACCGCCATGTCGGTCTGGCGGAGCACGCGGCTGGTGACGGTGCCGGCCGTAATCGAGCCGCTCACGTTGAGCGCGGTGCGGCCCATGTCGATCAAGGGCTCGATCGAAATGAGCAAACCCGCCAGCGCCACCGGCAAGTCCATCGCCGAGAGCACGATCAGGGCCGCGAAAGTGGCGCCGCCGCCCACGCCGGCCACCCCGACCGAGCCGACCGTGATGATCGCGATCAGCGGCGCGATGAACGAGAGCGTCATCGGGTCGATGCCGACGGTCGGCGCGATCATCACCGCCAGCATGGCCGGATAGATGCCGGCGCAGCCGTTCTGGCCGATGGTCGAGCCGAACGAGGCGGCAAAGTTGGCGATGCCTTCCGGCGTGCCGAGGCGGCTGGTCTGGGTCTGCACCGACATCGGGATCGAGCCGGCGCTGGTGCGCGAGGTGAAGGCAAAGGCGAGCACCGGGAAAATCTTCTTCACGTAGCGCGCCGCGTTCAGGCCCGCTGCGCTGATCAGCAGCAAATGCACGCAGAACATCAGCAGCAGGGCGCTGTACGAGGCGGTGACAAAACTGAGCAGCTTGACGATGCTCTCCAGGTTGGAGCCGGCCACCACCTGGGTCATCAGCGCGAACACGCCGAACGGGGTCAGGCGCAGCACCAGGGTTACCATGCGCATGATGATCGCGTGCGCGACCTTGATGAAGCGCTCGAAGGCGTCGAAAATCTCGGGCTGCCTGGCGGCGATGCCGGTCGCCGAGATGCCGACGAAAATCGAAAACAGCACTACCGCGATGGCCGAGGTCTTGCGCGCGCCGGTCATGTCCAGAAAAGGGTTGGCCGGAATGAAGCTGATGATCATGCCAGGCAGCGAAATCGCCTGCGCCGTGTTCAGGTGTCCTTTCAAATAGTCGCCGCGCGCCACTTCGGCGGCGGTCGCGGTCAGCCCCACGGCGGACAGGCCGAACAGCTTGGCCATCAGGATGCCGATCCCGGCCGCGACCATGGTGGTGGCCATCAAGATGCCGATGGTCAGCGCGCTGATCTTGCCCAGCGAGGACGCGTCGCGCAACTTGAGGATGGCGGCAATGATCGACACCATAATCAGCGGCATCACGATCATTTGCAAGAGCTTGACGTAACCGGTGCCGACGATGTCGAGGTAGGCATTGGTGTCGGTGATGACGGGCGAGGACGCGCCGTACAGCAGCTGGAGCGCCGCGCCCAGCAGCACGCCCACGCCCAGGCCGGTAAACACGCGCTTGGTGAACGAGGCATGCGCCTGTTGCATCTTATAGAGGAGAAAGCACACGCCCAGGGCGACGGCAAGGTTCAGGATCACGGGGAAATTCAGGGTCATGCGGGCCTCTTGAGTGGGCGCTGCGCGCAGGGGGCTGTGCGGCGGCAATAGAACGGACCATTCTAACCATAAACCTGCCGCACTGCACACAGGCCCGTCCGCGAGCGGTCGTAGCAAAACATCAATGTTATTGACAGCATCCGGGATGTTTGCAACACTCGCCGCCTTGCCTTGATTCCCGCCAAGCCCGCCGCCCCGCGCGAGCCGAAGCTGGAACACCGTCCTACCTGGAGAACCCATGCGCGCCCCGTTCAAATTCTTGAGTCTGCTCCCCCTGGCTTGCCTGGCGCTGGCGGCGCAGGCCCAGACCACGGTCGAGGCCTTCACGCCCACCGGCACGGTCAAGGCCGTGCGCCAGGTCACGGCGCGTTTTTCAGCCCCGATGGTGGCCTTCGGCGACGCCCGCATGGCCGAGCCGTTCAGCATCGATTGCGCGCAGGACGGCAGCGGGCGCTGGCTCGACGCCCGCATCTGGACCTATGATTTTGCGCGCGACGTGGCGCCCGGCGTGCGCTGCAGCTTTACCCTCAAGCCCGACCTGCGCGACCTGGCCGCCCAGCCGCTGGCCGGCACGGCGCGCTTCGCGTTCGATACGGGCGGCCCGAGCGTGCGCGAGAGCGCCCCGCGCAATGGCGACAACGTCGACGAGCAACAGGTGTTCATCCTCGGGCTCGACGCCCCGGCGCGTGCGGCCAGCATCGCCGCCAAGGCCTGGTGCGCGGCGGAAGGCATCAATGAGCGCATCGGCGTGCGGGTGCTGGCCGGGGCCGAACGCGAGCAGGTGCTGGCCGCGCGCCAGGGCTACGTCGAGCGTTACCTCAAGGAGTACGTCAAGCGTGGCGGCGCCCAGCCCAAGGGCAAGGACGACCTCCCGCTGGCGCTGCTGCAGTGCCAGCGCAAGCTGCCGCCCGGCGCGGCCGTCTCGCTGGTGTGGGGCGCCGGCATCGAAGGCATGGGGGGCGTGGCCACTGGCGCCGACCAGGCGCTGGCGTTTGCCACCGGGGCCGATTTTTCCGCCAGCTTCAGCTGCGACTACCTGACCGCCGGCGGCCCGTGCGTGCCGCTGCGGCCGCTGCGCCTGTCCTTCAACGCCCCGGTCCCGCACGAGCAGGCCGAAAAAATCACCCTCACCGACGCCGGCGGCAAGCTGTATGCACCCTACCGTGACAGCGGCGGCGCGCGCGCGGCCCCGGTGAGCAATCTCTACTTCAACGGGCCCTTCCCCGAAAAGAGCGTCCTGAAGCTGGCGCTGCCGCCCGGGCTCAAGAACGAAGATGGGCGGGCGCTGGTCAACCAGCACGAATTCCCGATGACGATCAAGATGGATGTGCTGCCGCCGCTGATCAAGTTCCCGGCCAGATTCGGCATCATCGAAGCGCATACCGAGCGCCTGTTGCCGGTCACGGTGCGCAATGTGGAAACGACGCTGTCGGGCAAGCTGCGCAGCGCCGGCGCCATGCTGCGCGTGGACGTGCAGGGCGAACGCCAGGACCTCGACGTCATGGACTGGCTCAAGCGCCTGAACGGCGACGCCGGCAAGGAGCATCAAAAATCGGTCTTCGCCGGCCTCAAGAGCGGCAAGCCGGACCCGTTTACCTTGCCCGCGCCGGCTGCCGGACGCCCGTTCGAAGTGATCGGCATCCCGCTGCCCAAGGCCGGCTTCTACGTGGTCGAATTCGACAGCCCCAAACTGGGCGTGGCCCTGTTCGACAAAAAACAAAAGGCCTACGTCAGCGCTGCCGCGCTGGTGACCAACATGGCGGCCCATTTCAAGCATGGCGCCGATTCTTCGCTGGTGTGGGTCACCTCGCTCGACAAGGGCCGTCCCGTGCCCAGGGCGGCGGTGGCGGTGCGCGACTGCGCCGGCAAGCTGCTGTGGCAGGGCGCGACCGACGGCGCCGGCGTGGCCCGCATCGACAAGGCGCTGGCGCGCGGCGACTGCCGCCAGGGGCCCGGCAGCATGTTCGTCAGCGCCCGCAGCGGGGGCGATTACACCTTCACCTTGTCGGACTGGGACAACGGGATCGAACCGTGGCGCTTCCACCTGCCGTTCAGTCCCGGCGCAAACACCAGCATCGTTGCCACCGTGTTCGACCGCACCTTGCTGCGCGTCGGTGAAACGGTGCATATGAAGCACTTCCTGCGCCGCAGCGGCAGCCGCGGCCTCGAGTTCGACAGCACCGGCGCCGAGGCCAGGGCCAGCACCATCACCGTGTTGCACCAGGCCAGCGGCACGTCCTACGAGTTGCCCTTGCGCTGGAACGCCAGCGGCAGCGCCGAAAACGACTGGCTCATTCCCGCCGGCGCCAAGCTTGGCGAGTACAGCGTCAGGATCGTGGGCCAGTTTTCCGGCACCTTCCGGGTCGAGCAGTTCCGCGTACCGACCATGAAGGCGCTGCTGAACGGCCCGTCCGCGCCGCTGGTCGGCGCCACCGCGTTCGACCTGGACCTGCAGCTCGGCTACCTGGCCGGCGGCGTGGCCGGCAAGGCGCCGGTCAAGCTGCGCACCCTGACCGAAGAAAAGGTGTTGTACTTTCCCGGCTACGAGCACTACACCCTGGGCGCGGGCGACGTGCGCGAAGGCGTGCAGAACGACGCGCGCTTCGACGACGAGTACAGCGAGGATGACGACAACGCCCCGGCCGTGAGCGACGTGCGCACCCGCGCGCTGGTGCTCGACAAGGCCGGCGGCGCGCGCGTGCATCTCGACCAGTTGCCGACCAGCGAACGGGCGCGCGACCTGGTGGCCGAACTGTCGTACCAGGACGCCAACGGCGAAACGCTGTCGAGTTCGACCCGCATCGCCCTGTGGCCATCGTCGTACGTGGTCGGCATCAAGGCCGAGGACTCGGTCGGCGCCAACGAGCGCGCCAGCATCGAGGTGGTGGTGCTGGGCGTGGGCGGCAAGCCGGCGCCCGATGTGGCGGTCGATGTCGACCTGTTCCAGCGCACCAGCTACACGCACCGGCGGCGCCTGATCGGCGGCTTTTACGCATATGAAAACAGCAGCGAAGTCAAGCGCGTGGGCACCGCCTGCCAGGGCCGCAGCGACGCCAAGGGCTTGCTGCGCTGCGAGCTCAGGACCCCGGCCGACGGCAACCTGATCCTGCGCGCGCGCGCCGTCGACGCCCAGCGGCGCGTCGCCGTCACCCAGCGCGACATCTGGGTGGCCGGCGCCGGCGACTGGTGGTTCCAGGCCGGCGACAACGACCGCATCGACCTGCTGCCCTCGGCCAAGCGCTACGAGCCGGGCCAGGACGCCACCTTCCAGGTGCGCAGCCCGTTCCGCGACGCCACCGCGCTGATCACGGTCGAACGCGAAGGCATCCTCGACACCTATGTGCGCCGCTTGGACGGCAAGGAGCCGACCTTCACCATCCCCATGCTCGGCAAATACGCGCCCAACGCGTTTGTGTCGGCGCTGGTGGTGCGCGGGCGCGTGGCCGGGGTGCAGCCGACCGCCATGGTCGACCTGGGCAAACCTTCCTACAAACTGGGCATCGCGCCGGTGCAGGTAGGCTGGAGCGTACACGAACTCAACGTCAAGGTCAGCACCGACAAACAGGATTACAAGGTGCGCGAGAACGCCAGCGTGAGCGTGAAAGTCACGCGCGCCGACGGCTCGCCCGCACCGGCCGGCACCGAAGTGGCGCTGGCGGCGGTCGACGCCGGCCTGTTGGAACTGATGCCGAACCGGAGCTGGCGCCTGTTGAGCGCGATGATGCAGGAGCGCGCGCTGCAGGTAAACACCGCGACCGCGCAGATGCAGGTGATCGGCAAGCGCCACTTCGGGCGCAAGGCCGCGCCGCACGGCGGCGGCGGTGGCCAGGGCAGCCGCGAACTGTTCGACACGCTGCTGTTCTGGAAGGCCCGCATCGTGCTCGACGCCAAAGGCGAAGCGCGCGTGCCGGTTGCGCTCAACGACACGCTCACCTCGTTTCGCATCGTGGCCGTGGCCAGCGGCGGCAGCGGCATGTTCGGCACCGGCGAAACCGAAATCCGCAGCAGCCAGGACCTGATCGTGCTGCCGGGCTTGCCCGCGCTGGTGCGCGAAGGCGACCGCCTGCGCGCCGGCTTCACCTTGCGAAACACCACCGACGCCGCGCTGACGGTCGATTTCGGCGCCAGCGTGGCGGCCGACGGCGGCGCGCCCAGGGTGCTGGCGCGCCAGAGCCTGGCCCTGGCGCCGGGGCAAGCGCAGGAAGCCGGCTGGGATGTGCAGGTGCCGGCCGGCGCCAGCGCGCTCGCATGGACCATCGACGCGCGCAGCGCCGGCGCCAGCGACAAGCTGCGCATTAGCCAGAAGGTGCTGGCGGCGGTCCCGGTGCGTACCGTGCAGTCGACCCTGGTGCGCATCGAGCAGCCGCAAACGATCAAGGTGCAGGCCCCGGCCGGCGCCCTGGCCGGGCAGGGCGGGGTGCGCGCCACCCTGGTCGCCCGCCTTGGCGAAAGCCTGCCCGGCGTGCGCGATTACATGAGCGCCTACCAGTACCGCGGCGTCGAGCAGGATGCCTCGCGCGCCGTGGCCCTGCGCGACGCGGCCCTGTGGGACAAGCTGGCGGCATCGCTGCCGGCGCAGGTCGACGCCGATGGCTTGCTCAAGTACTATCCGACCCAGGTCCAGGGCAGCGACAGCCTGACCGCCTACCTGCTGTCGGTCAGCGCCGAAGCCGGCTTCCCGCTCGCCCCGGCACTCAAAGAGCGCATGGAGGGCGGCTTGCGCCAGTTCGTCGAAGGCAAGCTCACGCGCCCGGCGCGCGTGGCCCGGGTCGACACGGCGGTGCGCAAGATCGCCGCGCTGGAAG
Source organism: Massilia genomosp. 1 (assembly GCF_011682185.1). NCBI lineage: Bacteria > Pseudomonadati > Pseudomonadota > Betaproteobacteria > Burkholderiales > Oxalobacteraceae > Massilia > Massilia genomosp. 1. Next base: position 22,175 of record NZ_WHJF01000089.1, on the reverse strand, counting down.
CGCTCTCGCGCACGCGCCCGGTGGCGCCGGAACTGCTCGAATCGTTCACGATCGAACCGAACCTGTGGCCCACATCGGCCGTCATCGACTGGTACCTGATCCTGCAACGCTGCCCGGCGCTGGCGCAGCGCGACACCCAACTGGCGCAGGTGCGGCAAGTGCTGCGCGCGCGCCTGAACCTGCAGGGCGCGGGCCTGTCCTTTTCCACCGAAGCGAACGACAACTGGTGGTGGCTCATGGCCTCGCCCGACACCAACGCCAACCGCCTGCTGCTGGCCGTGATCGACGACGCCGCCTGGCAGGAAGACATGGGACGGCTGGCGCGCGGCGCCCTGGGACGCCAGCAAAAAGGGCGCTGGGGCTCGACCCTGGCCAACGCCTGGGGCGTGCTGGCGCTGGACAAATTCTCGCGCAAGTTCGAACGCGAGGCGGTCACCGGCAGCAGCAGCGCCGGTCTCGGCAACACGGTCAAGGAAGCGAACTGGAATGCGCGCGGCGTCTCGGTGATCAACCATCCGTGGGGCGCGGGCCAGCAAGACCTGGTCCTCTCGCACCACGGCGGCGGCAAGCCGTGGGCCATCGTGCAAAGCCTGGCCGCGCTCGAACTCAAGGCGCCGCTCTCGAACGGCTACAAGATCGTCAAGACCATCACGCCGATCGAGCAAAAGGTCAAGGGCGCCTGGTCGCGCGGCGATACGTATCGCGTGCGGCTCGACCTGGAAGCGCAAACCGACATGACGTGGGTCGCGCTGGACGACCCGATTCCGGCCGGCGCCACCTTGCTCGGCAACGGCTTCGGGCGCGACGCCCTCAGCTTGCCCGGCGCCGACGGGCAGGGCGGCGGCTTGCGGCCGCTATTCGAGGAACGCACCTTCGAGGCCTTCCGCGCGTATTACGACTTCGTCCCCAAAGGCACATGGCGCATCGACTACAGCGTGCGCCTGAATAACCAGGGCCGCTTCAACCTGCCGCCAACCCGCGTCGAAGCGCTGTACAGCCCCGAGTTGTCGGGCGAGCTGCCGAATGCGGCGCTGGAAGTGGGGCGCTGATGCGCCGCCTTGCCGCAGCGCTGGCGCTGGCGTTGGCCGCGCCGGCGCACGCCGTGCCCACGCCCGAGCAGGTCAGGGCGGCTTACCGCGCGTCGGACGCGCAACTGCTCGACCGCCACGGCGTGCCGATCGACGCGCTGCGGATCGACATGGCGGTGCGGCGCGCCCAATGGGTGGGGCTGGCCGACATATCGCCGGCGATGCGCCTGGCGCTGGTGCAGGCCGAAGACCGGCGCTTCATGCAGCACGACGGCGTGGACCTGGGCGCGCTCGGCAAGGCCGCCTGGGACAACCTGCTGCGCACCCGCGCGCGCGGCGCCTCGACCATCACCATGCAGCTCGCGGCGCTGGTCGACGAGCGCCTGCGCGCCGGCGCGGGCGGGCGCAGCTGGGGCCAGAAATGGGACCAGGCCAGCGCCGCGCGCGAGCTCGAAGCCGGCTGGAGCAAGGCCCAGATCATGGAGGCTTACCTGAACCTGGTGCCGTTTCGCGGCGAACTGCAAGGCATCGGCGCGGCCTCGCAGGGCCTGTTCGGCAAGGCGCCGTCGGGATTGAACCAGGCCGAAGCGGCGATCCTGGCCAGCCTGCTGCGCGCGCCCTCGGCGGCGCCGCGCGTGGTGGCGCAGCGCGCCTGCGCACTGGCCAGGGAGATCAACCCGGCGGCCAGGTGCGCCGGCATCGAGTGGGACGTGGCGGCCGCCTTGAGCCGTCCGGCCGCCGCCGCCGCGCCGACGCAGGCGCCGCACGTGGCCCAGCGTTTGCTCAAGGGCGCCGCGCGCCAGGTGCGCAGCACGCTCGACGCCGGCATCCAGCGCGACGCCGTCGACACCTTGCGCGCCCACCTGGCCGCCCTGCGCGAGCGCAACGTGACCCAGGGCGCGCTGGTGGCCATCGATAACGACAGCGGCGAGATCGTCGCCTACGTCGCCAACGGCGGCGCCAGCGAGGTCGATGGCGTGCTGGCGCTGCGCCAGGCCGGCTCCACCCTGAAACCGTTCCTGTACCAGCTGGCGCTGGAGCGCGGCTGGATCACGGCCGCCTCGCCGCAGGACGATTCGCCGTTGGAGATCGCCACCGCCGCCGGTCCTTACGTGCCGCAGAATTACGACCGCCAGTTCAAGGGCTGGGTCAGTACCCGCACCAGCCTGGCCAGTTCGCTCAACGTGCCGGCGGTGCGCACGCTGCAGTTGACCGGCCTGGAGCGCTTTCATGCGCGCCTGCGCGCGCTCGGCTTGGACAGCCTGTCCGAGCCGGCCGCGTTTTACGGCTATTCGCTGGCGCTCGGCTCGGGCGACGTCTCGCTGCTGGCGCTGGCCAACGCCTACCGCACGCTCGCCAACGGCGGCCTGCACGGCAGCGTGACCTTGCAGCCGCGCGCCGCGCAGGCAAAAACCCGCGTGCTCGATGCGAAGACGGCCTTCATCGTCGGCGACATCTTGTCGGACCGGGCCGCGCGCAGCCTCACCTTCGGACTGCGCAACGAACTGGCCACCGCGTTCTGGAGCGCGGTCAAGACCGGCACCAGCAAGGACATGCGCGACAACTGGTGCGTCGGCTACTCCGCCAAATACACGGTGGCGGTCTGGGTCGGCAATTTCGACGGCAGTCCGATGTGGGATGTATCGGGCGTGACCGGCGCCGCGCCGGTCTGGCGCGACGTGATGGAGCGCCTGCACCGCGCGCTGCCCAGCCGTGCCCCGGCCGCGCCGCCAGGGCTGGTGCAGCAAACGGTCAGCTACCAGCCGGCCCTGGAAGCGCCGCGCCGCGAATGGTTCGTGCGCGGCACCGAGAGCGCGCAGGTGACCTTGCTGGGCACGGAGAAGCGCCGCGCGGCCATCCTGTATCCGGGCCAGGGCGGCGTGATCGCGCTCGACCCGGATATTCCGGCCGGTCGCGAGCGGGTGGTGTTCCGCGCCCAGGGCGCGCAGGGTCTTTCGTGGCGCCTCGACGGGGTGGCGCTGGGCGCGGGCGCGGCCAGCCACGCCTGGCAACCGGTCGCCGGCGAGCACGAACTGGCGCTGGTCGACGCCGGCGACAAGGTGGTCGCGGCGACCCGCTTCAGCGTGCGCGGCGCGGCGGCAACATCGTCACGGCCGTGAGCGGCTGGCGGGTAATTGTTGTGATTGAACCACGGTCATTGCAAACTTGACGATCGTTCTATCGATGCAATCAATATTGCAAATATAATATTGCATCTTTCATCAGTATTCATCAAGCCGGAGTTTCAATATGAGCAATCTGTACGCCGCCCCGTCGGCCGACATGACTTCCCCCGTCGCCAACAGCGACACCTACGTGCCGAAGATGTTTCAACTGAACGGCCGCATCGGCCGCGTGCGTTACCTGGTGTACGCCTCGGTCATTTCGCTCGTGATGACGGTCGCGATCGGCGGGGTGCTTGCCGTGCTTTCCCAGATGGCCGGCTTCATGGCGCTGGTCGTCGTCGGCTTGCTCATGTGGATTCCGATGTTCGTCATCCTGTTCTACATTATCCGCCGTCGCCTGCATGACCTGGGCAAGTCGGGCTGGTTCGCGTTGCTGCAGTTCATCCCGCTCGTGAATCTCGTTTTTGTCTTGTGGATACTGTTTGGGCGCGGCAACGAGGGTAGCAACGAGTATGGTCCGGCGCCGGCGCCAAACACACGGCCGCTGGTGATCGCCGCCTGGCTGATCCCGCTCGCCATGGTCGCGTCGATGCCGAGCTACCTCAAGTTTGAAGATCAGATGGTCAAAAAGATGATGGGCGGCGGCGCGAGCGACGCGGACATGCAAAAGATGCTCGAATCCCAGGCCGACGTTCCAGCTGCGGTAGCCGATATGCAGTCAGGGTCGGCCCAAGCCGCGGCGAATGAGGCTGCAATCAATGCCGCAAGCGATACCGCAACCGACGCCGCAGCCGCGACACCGGCGCCAGCCGAGCCGAAAGCGGCGAACTGACACGCCGTCCCCGCCATCGGCGCCGTTCGGCGGCGCCGATGGCCAGCTAAACCGGTGCATCCGGTTTGATATAATCGTCCTTCTTCAATCCCGGCATCGATAGTTCCTGCACCGATGCGGGCACCAGTCCGCACCAGCGCCCGTCCATGAATCCCCTGCTCAAGCAAGCCCCGACAACCCTGCACGATGCCGAGCACCCGGTCGAACCAATCCGCTCGCACCTGGCGTGGCCCGGCCAGCAATTGGCGTCATGACGCTGGCGCCGCAACTGGCGCCGTGGCGCGCCTGGCTGGCGTTGCTGGCCCCCGGACTGGTCGAGCCGCTCGGACAGATGCTGCTGCACCTGCAGCCGCTGGTCGGCGCCATGAGGGGCCCGGGCGCAGGGGGCGAGAGCACGCCCGTGGGGGCGGGCAGCATCGCCCGGCGCGGCCCTTGCAATCGGCTGCTCATCAGCGAACGGGCGGTGGCCGACGCCGCGCCGGACGAATTGCCGCGCCGCGCCGGCGAATTGCTGTTGTCGGCGCCCGAGCCAGGCGTGCCGCATGGGGCGCGCTTGTGCGTGGCCTTGTTCGACACCGGCCCGGCGCAGCTTGGCGAGCCGCGCCTGGTGCGGATGGCGCTGTTCATCCTGCCGGCGCAACGCGCGCAACAGGCCGGCGCCGACTGTCGCTGGGGCGTCCTGCAAGACCCGTGCGCGCTGCGTGGCGGCCCGGGCAGTTTGCGCGCCTGGCTCGACGCGCGTACCGTTACGTGCATCGGGCCGGCCCACATCAACGAATGGAACGCGGCGCTTGCCGCCCTCGGCGACGCGGTGGAAGTGTGGCAGATTGGCGCGCGCGCCTTGCCGGACAGTCCCGCTTTGCAGGTGACGATAACGCACCAGCAACGCAGCCGTACCCTGACGCTGGCCTTGCCGGCCGCGCATGCGGGAGCAGACTTGCTGCGCAAGCCGTTCGCGCGCGCCGCCGCGCCGCACGGCAGGCGCCGCGGGGCGGACGGCATGTCGTTGACCGAGGCGCCCCGCTTCGGCTTGCAGGGAGATTGGATCGTCGCCTTCATGCAGCAGGACGGCGCCACCCTGCATCACTTGCCGGGCGACCCGTCGCGCGCGCGCCATAAGCCGCGCCGCCTGTACGACAAGCCGGACCAGGTTCGCCTGGGCGCGATATTGATCGACCGTGCGCTGGCCGAGGTCGAATCCCGCGATGGCACCCTGCTGTTTGCCCGGTTTCCCGGCAAGCTGTTCGGCCCGCTGCGCACGGCGCCGCTGCCGCCGCCGGCGCAGTTCGCGCTGCCGGAACCGGGGCATGGCCTGCTGCCGACATTTTTCCTCAGCGACCAGGCCCCCGGCTGGGCCGGCACGCGCGTGTTCATGCTCGATCGCGCCGGGCAGCTGGGCTGCTGGAAGGTCACCGGCCAGGACCCGGACGCGAGCGTGCGTTTCGACCAGGTGGCCGACAACGTGGTGGCGGCGGCGCAGCGTCCCGACATGCTGGTGTATGCCAGGAGCGTCGGACATTTCACCACGATCCATGTCATCGATGAGGCAGACAAGTTCCCGACCGCAGTCGCGGACTTTCCGTGCGCAGCCAGGCGCGTGCTGTTCGGGATGGCGCAACAGGGAACGCAACGGCGCGCGCACCGCGGCTGGATGCTCGCCATCGAAACGAGCGAGCGGCACTGGTTGCTGGTGGCCGATTGCGCCATGCCCGGCGCCACGCCGATCGCGCTCGACGTGACGGACGGCGCCATGGTGGTGGGCGTGACGCGCTCCGGGCCGCGCAAGGACGCTGCGCCGGCCCTGCTGGTGCTGTGTGCGGATCGCTGCACGGTGGAACTGCGCAGCGCGGGCGCCACCGTCGCTGTCCTGCATTCGGAGGCGTCGATCGCGCAACTGGCGTTCGACAACGCGAGCTCGCCGCTTTGCTGGGTGACCGACCAACAGGAACTGTTCGCGCGCGCGCTGCACGGCGATGACATTGTGCCGCACGTGCCAGTCGCGGGCGTTACCGATGCCGGTTGAGGTTAGCCAACCCCTGTTCAGCGGCCGCCGCGCACTACGCGCTCCGGTTCGACCTCGCGCTGTTCGGGGCCCTGCTTCATCCATGCGGACCGGCTGGCGAAGCCGGTCCGCTTGGTGCGGCGCGCACCGTGCAGATCCATGCCGGCCGATTCGTGGTCGACCGGGCCGGGCGCTTGGGCGACCTCGATTGCCGGTCCGGGCTGGTGCATGCCCGATGTCTGTGCCGAGCGGGCCCCAGACTGCTTGATTAGTGCTGTAATACAACAAACCAGCCGTATTCGGTTTGATATAATTACAATTCTTAAAACCTGGCAATAAAAGTTCCTGCAGCACCGACGCGTGCATGAGCCCAGCCGCACCGCACACGTCCATGCATACCCCAGTCAAGCAAGCCGCAGCAACCCTGCGCGACGCCATCCGCGAAGCCGCCGATGGCCTGATCAACCGCGAGCACCTGGCCGAACTGATGATCCTCGGCGCCGTCGCGCAGGAACACCTGCTGGTCATCGGCCCGCCTGGCACCGCGAAGAGCGCCGTGGTGCGGCGCGTGGCGCAAAGCCTGGGCGGGCGCTATTTCGAGTATCTGCTGGGGCGCTTTACCGAGCCGTCCGAACTGTTCGGCGCGGTCAACCTGGCCAAGCTGCGCGACGGCTTGGTTGAAACCGACGTCGGCGGCATGCTGCCGGAAGCGGACATCGCCTTTCTCGACGAAGTTTTCCTCGGCTCGACCGCGATCCTCAACACGCTGCTGGGCATTCTCAACGAGCGCCAGTTCCGCCGCGGCCATACGCACATCGCCTGTCCGCTGCGCCTGTGCGTGGCCGCCTCCAACGCGCTGCCCGACGACGACAGCCTGGCCGCGTTCGCCGACCGCTTTTTGCTGCACGTGTTCGTCGAGGCGGTGCCCGACGCGCGCCTCGAAGACCTGCTGGCCGGCGGCTGGGCGGTCGGCCAGCGCGCCGTCGCGCCGCGCGCCGACATGGCCACGCTCGACGCCCTGCACCGCGCGGTGCCGCTGGTGGACATGCAGGCCGTGCGCGCCGACCTGGCGCAGGCGGTGCGCAAGCTGCGCGGGGCGCAGATCGTCCTGTCGGACCGGCGCATCGTCAAGGCCCAGCAACTGATCGCGGCGGCCGCCGTGCTGGCCGGGCGCAGCGTCGCCACCCGCGCCGACCTGTGGCCGCTGGTGTACGTGGTGACCAGCGCCGCCGGCCAGCAAAGCGCGCGCGAAACCCTGCGCGATCTGTTGGCCGAGGCGCGCCATCCGCTCCTGCACGCGGTGGTCGAAACGGCCGTGCAGCAGCCGCTGGCGCGCATCGCGCGCCTGGCCGAAAGCGCCGACCAGTTGCTGGGCGGCGCCCGTGGCGACGCCTTTCGGGGCGCGTCCGAATCCCTGCTGCGCGAAATCGACGCCAACTTCGGCAAGGACAAGCTGCCGCCGGAACTGTCGGCGCGCCGCGCGCAGCTGGTGGTGGCCGTGCAGGGCGCGTAATGAGCCCGCTGGGATGGATGGCGCGCCCCGCCGGCAGCGCGCCGGAAGCGCGCGGGCAGGTCTCGCAAGGCGCCGCGATGCGGCAGGTGCTGGCGCGCCTGGCGCGCTGCGATGACGAGGCACTGGCCGCGCTGACGGCGGTGGCCACGCGCGACATGCTGGTGCTGCTCGGGCGCGCCGCCGCGCTGCCGTGGGTCGACGGCGCGCGCTACTGCGCCCCGGACCCGCTCCAGCGCATGCTGTGGCTGCCCACCGACGTCGCGCCGCAACTGCCGCTCGACCTGGTGCTGGCCAACCTGGCCGGGCGTGGCGCGCATGTGCCTTTCCTGCTGTGGGACGCGCCTGAACAAGTGCTGCCGCTGGGCCAGCCGATTGCGCTCGACCGGGCCAGCCTGGCGTGGCTGGCGCGCGAACTCGCGGCATGACGACCTTGCTCCCGGACCGCTGGGATCCCTGGCTGGACAGCCTGGCGCCGGAGCTCGCCGATCCGCTGCGCGCGACGATGGCGCGCCTGCAAGCGCTGCTGGGCCAGTTGGCGCCGCTGGCGCCGCTGGCGCCCGATACGTATCCGCGCATGCGCTGCGTGGCCATGTTCGACGCCGGTCCGGGCCAGCCGGACAGCACGCGCGTGCTGCACATGGCGCTGTTCATCCTGCTGGCGCGGCGCGCGCGGGCGGCCAGGATGCATCTGTGCTGGGGCGTGCTGCAAGCGCCGGGCCGCTCGCGTTTCTGCGCCGACGAGCATGCCCTGGGCGCGCTGCTGACGATGCGCGCGCCCATGCCGCCCAGCCAGGCCGACATCGATGGGTGGAGCAAGGAGCAGGCCTCGCGCGATGCGCCCGATGAACTGTGGCAGGTCGGCGGCGCCGACAGCGCCGCGCTGGCGCACATGACGGTGCGGGTGACGGTGGCCGTGGCGCCCGACGGCGCATCGCTGCAGGTGATGCTGGCCCGGGAGGGCGACGTACACCAGCTGCGCCTGGCGCTGCCGGAGGCCGGCATCGTGCAACGCCTGGTGCGCCATCCGGTCGCGGCGCTGGCCGAGAATGGCCGCTTGCGCAGCGGCCTGCGCGACACGCCCACGCCCGAGCATGCGCCATCTTTCGGGCTGACCAATACGGCAGTGCTTACCTCGCGCTTCGATGGCGGCACGCTGGAGTTTCCCTTGCATCAAGCGCACACGCCGCATGCCGGCCTGCCAGTGCGGCGGCGCATGCCGAAACGCGGCAGGCTGCTCGGTCAGCTGTTGTTCGCTGGCGGCACTGGCCTGGGCCAGGTTGCGCTCAGTGGCGAGACCATGATCTTTAACGGCTTTGCCAGCGAGTTCACGGGTAACCGTCGCTGCCCGCTTCCTCCCCCGGAGCAGTTCCAGGTTCCCCGACGTGGTGGCGCACGGCTGCCGACGTTCTCCTTGTTTCATGGACGGATGCAGGCCATCTTCATGCTCGATGGCGCCGGCCGCCTGCTTGAATGGTCCGCCGGGCACGGCAAACCCGAGGTCCGGTTTCGCGTGGTCGCGCGCGACGTCGCTGGCGTGGCCCAGGGCTTCCAGACGCTCGGCTACGCCAGCGTTGCGGACGGCAGGACGATCATCCACGCCATTACCCAGCACGGACAAACGGCCGATCTCTGTTTTCCCTTTGCCGCCAGGCGCGTGCTGTTCGGCGAATTCATCGGCATGATCAGCCTTGCCCGGCTGGCCTTGCAGATCAGCGAGACGCAGTGGCTGCTCTCGGCCGGCGCCAGCATGCAGACGGTCGATGTCGATGATGGCGCCACCGTCATCGCGCTGGTGCGGGCATCGGCCAACGATGCGAAGCAGCCGGCGCTGCTGGTATTGAGCGCCGACCGCAAGAACGCGCACGTATGCACAGCCACGCGGCGCCAACTGGTGCTGGCCACCGAGCTGCCGATGATGCATCTGGTGACCGACCTGCGCGCGCAGTTGCTGTGCTCGATGCTGGCCGACACCCACGAGCTGTGCGTACGCCTTCTGCATGACGATGGCTTGCTGCTGCACGTGATTCCCGACCCGGCCGCGCTGCCCGGCGCGGGTGCCGCATGAAGCTGCCCGACGCACTGGCCGCGCTGCCGTCGGCCGACGGCGCGCCGCAACCGCCGCGCGCTGCGCGCATGCCGGTTCGGACGCGCCGGCACGGCCCGGTCCCCGGCGTCGGCGATACCGTCTTGCTGACCGATGCGCCGCGCTTCGCCCTGTGCGGCGACTGGCTGGTCGCGCCCAAGCCGGATGGCGGCAGCGTGCTGCACGCGGTGGCGAACTCCGTGCTCGGCCAGCCCGGCAAGCAGCGCCGCTACCGGGCCACGCCGCACCTGGCGGAACTGGGCGTGGTCCTGTTCGGCAAGGTGCTGGCGCGCGTGGTGAGCAATGGCGCGCAGCTGACCTTCGTGCGTTTTCCCGGCATGGACTTCGGCCAGCCGCGCAGCGCGCCGCTGCCCCCGGCGCAGCAGTTCCGCGCGCCGTCCGACCAGGGCCGCTGGCTGCCGACGTTCTTCCTGATCGATCACTCTCCCACCGGCGCCGGCGCGCGGGTGCTGATGCTCGACCAGGAGCGCAAGCTGGTGTGCTGGAGCGCCTATGGGCACAAGCAGGGAACGGGCGTGTGTTTCGATGAGGTGGCCGGCCAGGTGGTAGGCGCGTCGCAAACCCCGACATTGCTGATCTACGCCCGCAGCGATGGACAGCGCACCACCATCCATACCCTGGCGGCAAAGGCGCAACAGCCAAGCATGATCGCCACGTTCGACGTCGATGCCACGCAGGTGCTGTTCGGCCATGCGCACTTGCCCTGGCTGTACGCCATGCGCATTGATGGCACCACATGGCAGATGGTTGACCAGAATGCCAGGCTGCCCATTCCGATCCGGATTGCCGAAGGCGCCAGGGTGATCGCTGTCTTGCATGGCGGCCTGCTGATGGGCAGGAGGCAGGCGGCGTCCCTGCTGGTGCTCGGTGCGCAGCGGCGCACGCTGGAACTGCATTGGAACGACCAGAGCCGTGTGCTGGTGCGCAGCGATGCGCCGATTGCCCAGGCCGTGCTCGACGCGTCGGGCCGGCGCCTGTGCTGGCTGACCGAGCGCAACGCATTGAGCGTCATCGACCTCTCTGGCGGCGGCACGCTGTTGGCGGTCGCACCGGCGCCGGACCGGGAAGCGCCATGAAGCTGCCCGCGCAACTGGCGCCGTGGAGCGCCTGGCTGGCGCTGCTGCCTGCGCAGTTGGCCGCGCCGCTCGGCGCCATGCTGCTGCGCCTGCAGCCGCTGGTGGGCCGCATGGCGGGCGTGGCGGCCTGTCCGGACACGATTGCGACCGGCGCCGGCAGCCTTGCGCGGCGCGGCCAGTACCAGCACCTGTTACTGAGCGAATGGGCGGTGCTGGACGCCGCGCCGGATGAATTCATCCGCCGCGCGGCGGCCAACGAGCTGCTGTTTTCGGCGCCCGAACCGCAAGTGCAGCGCCGTGCGCATATCTGCGTGGCGCTGTTCGACGCGGGTCCTGCGCAACTGGGCGAACCGCGCCTGGCGCAGCTGGCGCTGTTCATCCTGCTGGCGCGCCGCGCGCAGGACGGCGCGGCCGACTTTAAGTGGGGCATCCTGCAGGCGCCGGACCGGCTGCACGACAACAGCGGGCGCGACGCGCTGCGCTCCCTGCTGGCCGCGCGCACGCTCGAGCGCGTGGGCGCGCAGCACCTGGACGACTGGAATTGGATCCTGGCCGGGCTCGAGGACGAGGCCGAGGTGTGGCAAGTGGGCGCGCCCGACGCCGTCGCCACCGGGCTCGCCAGCGCCCACGCCGCCATCGGACAGTCGCTGTTCGACTCTGGCCTGGAGGTGAGCATCACGCAGGGACGGCAGACACGCCGCCTGCAGCTGGAACTGCCCGCGCCGCAGGTCGGCGCGGGCCTGCTGCGCGATCCGTTCAAGCCACCGGCGCCGCCCAGGCCGCGCACCGAGGTCGGCGCCGGCGACACCGTCTCGCTGCTGTATGCGCCGCGCTTCGCCGTCAGCGGCGCCTGGATCGTCGCGGCCAGGCAGGCCGGCGGCAGCGTGCTGCACGCCGTGCCCAACTCGGCGTACGCCCAAACCGGCAAGCCGCGCCGCTATCACCCGACGCCGGATGCGACCGAACTGGGCGTGGTCTTGTTCGGCAAGATGCTGGCGCGCGTGGCCAGCAGCGATACGCACCTGACGTTCATGCGTTTTCCGGGCCAGGCATTCGGCCCGCCGCGCAGCGTGCCGCTGCCGCCGCTGGCGCACTTCCGGGTGCCGCCAGGGCCCAATCGCTGGCTGCCGACGTTTTTCCTGATCGACCATGCCCGCACTGGCGTCGGTGCGCGCGTATTCATGATCGATGTCGATAATCGACTGGTGTGCTGGAGCACCGGCATCGCGCATTCCATGCATGAGGTGCGCTTCGACCCGCTGGCCGACAAGGTGGTGGGCGCCATCCAGACCGACAACATGCTGCTGTACGCCCGCAGCGACGGCAAGCACACCACGATCCATTCGCTGGCGGCGAACGCCGCGCAGGCGGAGACAATCGGCGAGTACGAGTTCGCCGTGTTGCAGGTGCGCTTCGGCGGCACGCAGGACGGCTGGCTGTATGCCATGCAGCTCAGCGTGGGGGAATGGCGGCTGATCGACCGCCAGGCCACCCGGCACACCCGGATCCTGGTGCCGCACGGCGCCAACGTGATTGGCGTCACCCGTGCCGTGCATCAGACCGGGCACGGGCCGGCCTTGCTGGTGCTGGCGGTGGACCGGCTCACGCTGGAGCTGTTTTCAAAAGGTGACAAGCGGGTGATCGTGCGCAGCGACGCACCGATCGCCCAGGCGACGCTCGATCCGTCGAGCGACCGGCTGTGCTGGCTGACCGGCGCGCACGAACTATGCGTCATGAACGTGTACGACAGCGGTCCGCCGCTGTTGCGGGTGGGGCCGGCGCACCAGGCGGGCGGCGCATGAAGCTGCCCGCGCCACTGGCGCCGTGGCGCGCCTGGCTGGCGCTGCTGCCGGCGGAACTGGCCGCGCCGCTGGGCGCCATGCTGCTGCGCCTGCAACCGCTGGTGGGCCGCATGGCGGGCGTGGCGCCGGCGCCGGACAGCACGCCGGTCGGGGCGGGCGGCATTGCCCGGCGCGGCCCCTGCCATCGGCTGCTTCTGAGCGAATGGGCGGTGCTGGACGGCGCGCCCGATGAATTCTTGCGCCGCGCGGCGGCTGGCGAACTGCTGTTTTCGGCGCCCGAGCCGCGCGTGCAGCGCCGCGCGCGCACCTGCGTGGCGCTGTTCGACGCCGGTCCTGCGCAACTGGGCGAACCGCGCCTGGCGCAACTGGCGCTGTTCATCCTGCTGGCGCGCCGTGCGCAGGATGGCGCGGCCGATTTCAAATGGGGCATCCTGCAGCGGCCGGACCGGCTGCACGCCAACAGCGGGCGCGATGCGCTGCGCTCCCTGATGGGCGCGCGCACGCTCGAACGCGTCCGCACGCAGCACCTGGCCGGCTGGAATGCGGCCCTGGCCGGGCTCGGACTGGGGGACGAGGCCGAGGTGTGGCAAGTGGGCGCCCCCGGCGCCATTGCCGCCGCGCGCGCCAGCGCCCACGCCGCCATCGGACAGTCGCTGTTCGATGCCAGCCTGGAGGTGGCCATCACGCAGGCACGGCAGACGCGCCGCTTGCAGCTGGAGCTGCCCGCGCCGCAGGTCGGCGCGGGCCTGCTGCGCGATCCGTTCAAGCCGCCGCCGCCCACGCTGCGCAGCGACGTGAGCGCGGGCGACACCGCCTCGCTGCTGTTTGCGCCGCGCTTCGCCGTCAGCGGCGACTGGATCGTCGCGGCCAGGCGGGCCGGCGGCAGCGTGCTGCACGCCGTGCCCACCTCGGCATCCCTCGACCCGGCCCAGCCGCGCCGCTCCCATCCGACCCCGGATGCGACCGAACTGGGCGTGGTTTTGTTCGGCAAAGTGCTGGCGCGCGTGGTCAGCAACGGTACCGACCTGACGCTCATGCGTTTTCCGGGCCAGGCATTCGGCCCGCCGCGCAGCGTGCCGCAGCCGCCGCCGGAGCACTTCCACGCGCCGCCGGGCGAGAACCGCTGGCTGCCGACGTTTTTCCTGAGCGACCGTTCTCCCAAGGGAATCGGCGCGCGCGTGTTCATGATCGATCTCGCCGGCCAACTGGTGTGCTGGAGCGCCGGCAACGAGAAGCATGCGCCGGACGTGCGTTTCGATGCGCTGGCCGACAAGGTGGTGGGTGCCAGCCAGAGCCCCAACACGCTGCTGTACGCCCGCAGCGACGGCAAGCGCACCACGATCCATTCCTTGAAGGCCAGGGCCGTCGAGCCGGAAACAATCGGCGAATTCGCGTTCGCGGCGCTGCAGGCGCGCTTGAGCAGCGCGCCGGAAGGCTGGCTATACGCGGTGCAGCTCAATGTTGGAGAATGGCGGCTGATCGACCCGACTATCGGCCGGCGTACCCGGATCCTGGTGCCGCACGGCGCCACGGTGATCGGCGTCACGCGTGGCCGGCCATACGGTCCGGCCCTGGTGGTGCTCGCCGCCGACCGGCTCACGCTGGAGCTGTTTTCAAAAAGCGACCAGCGGGTGATCGTGCGCAGCGAGGCGCCGATCGCCCAGGCGACGCTCGATCCGTCCAGCGACCGGCTGTGCTGGCTGACCGGCACGCACGAATTATGCGTCATGAACATGTACGACAGCGGTCCGCCGCTGTTGCGGGTGGGGCCGGCGCACCAGGCGGGCGGCGCATGAAGCTGCCCGCGCAACTGGCACCGTGGCGCGCCTGGCTGGCGCTGCTGCCGGCGGAGCTGGCCGCGCCGCTGGGCGCCATGCTGCTGCGCCTGCAACCGCTGGTGGGCCGCATGGCGGGCACGGCGCCGGCGCCGGACAGCACGCCGGTCGGGGCGGGCGGCATTGCCCGGCGCGGCCCCTACCATCGGCTGCTCCTGAGCGAATGGGCGGTGCAGGACGGCGCGCCCGATGAATTCTTGCGCCGCGCGGCGGCCGGCGAACTGCTGTTTTCGGCGCCCGAGCCGCGCGTGCAGCGCCGCGCGCGCACCTGCGTGGCGCTGTTCGACGCCGGTCCTGCGCAGCTGGGCGAGCCGCGCCTGGTACACCTGGCGCTGTTCATCCTGCTGGCGCGCCGCGCGCACGAGGAAGGCGCCAGCTTCCGTTGGGGTGTCTTGCAAACCCCGGGCGCGCTCGATGCCGGATGCGGCCAGCAGGCGCTGATGCGCCTGATGAACGCGCGCACGGCGCTGCGTGCGGGCGGCGCCGCGCGCGACGGCTGGAATGGCGAACTGGCCGGGCTCGAGCCGCACGCCGAGGTATGGCAGGTGGGCGCGCCCGAGGCCGTGACGCTGCGGCGCGAAAGCGCGCGCGCCGGCATCATCGAGCCGCTGCTCGGGGAGGGCCTGCAAGTGAGCATCACGCAGCAGGGCAGGACGCGCGACCTGATGCTGGAGCTGCCGGCGCCGGCCAGCGCGGTGCGCCTGTTGCGCTATCCGGCCGGCGAGCCGGCCAAGCCGGTGCGCAACCGCATGGGCGGGCGCAATACGCCCTCGCTCAAGCATGCGCCGCGCTTTGCGTACTACCAGGCGCGCGTGGTCACCGGCCGGCCGGACGGCGGCACGCTCAGTTTTTCGTATCTGGACGCGTACGCCAGCATGCCGCCGGCGCCGCGGCGCCAGCGCGTGCCGAAACGCGGCAGCGTGCTGGGCATCTGCCCGCTGGGCTATACGGTGGCCGACGTGGCCGCGTGCGGCGAGACCCTGACCTTCCGGTATTTCGGCGGGGTGTTCGAACGCTGCGAATGCGCGCGCCCGCCAGCCGGGCAGTTCGCGGCGGCGCGCGGCTTGGGACGCTGGCTGCCGGTTTTCTTCCTGCACAAGACCGGCCATGACCAGGTCTTGATGATCGATAGCGCCGCGCGCCTGGTGCGCTGGCGCGCGCGCCATGACGGCGCTGGCGCGACCAGCTTCGAGCTGCTGGCCGGCGGCGTGGTCGGCGCGGTCCAGAGCCAGAACCGGCTGCTGTACGCCAGCGTGGCGGACGGCTTGACCAGACTGTATCGTTACGAGTCCGCCGCGCCGGAGCCGGTCGACGACCTGGTGTTCGAGTGGCCCGTCTTGCGCGTGCTGTACGGCGAAGTGAGCCTCGCCCCGGAGCACATGCTGGCCCTGCAAACGAGCGACACAGAATGGCTGCTGGTGCATGGACGCGCCTCGCGCACGCTGGTGATCGGCGACGGCGCGACGGTGATCGGGGTGGCCCGCCTGGCGCCCGACAGCGCCGAGCTGGCGCTGCTGGTGATCAATCCCGACCGCTGCACGGTGGAATTGCGCGGCGCGACGCAGCGGCGCGCGATCGTGCGTGCGCATTCTCCGATCGCCCACCTGACGCTCGATCCGTCCAGCCAGATCATGAGCTGGCTGCTGACCGCCAGCCACGAACTGTTCGTGCGCCGCTTGCATGGCGAACTGGCGCTGTTGCACTACCTGCCTGTCATGGAACAAACCGCATGGCCGCCGCATATCATTCCCAATGGAGTTCCCGATGTCGATTGAGATTCGCCAACCGCTGTGGAGCGGCTACCTTGAAGTACGCGCGCTGTGGTTCGACTTGCCGCTGCTGGGCGAGGCCGAGGCGCGCCGGCGCGTGCTGGGACACTGGCAGGCCGGTTCGCAGCTGTTCCTGGCCGCGGGCGGCTATCTGCTGGCCTGGCCGGCACCGCGCTGGCGGCATGTGGAAGCGCTCGACGCGCTGGCGCTGTGCCGGGTCGGTGAAGTGCTCAGCAGCGCACCGCTGACGACGGCCGAATTGAAAGCGCTTCCGGCCGGCGCTTACTGGCTGGTGCGGGGCGGGGTGGCGCAAGCGGCGCTGCCGCAGGCGCGCGTCGATCCCGCGCTGTGGCTGGCGCTGGACGCGATCGCGCTGCGCCAGCCGCTGGCGCCGCCGCCGCCGCCGCCGCCGGTCGAGTCGACCATGCAGGTCCCGATGGCCTTGCGCGACGTGCTGGGCGAGGCCATGCCCGTGCGCAGTGCCGACAGCATCGGCTTCGCGCGCAAGGAGATCGAGCGCCTCGAACAGGGCGCGCAGGGCAAGCCGGTGCCGGAGCCGTCCGGCGCGCGCGCCGCCGCGCTGGCGGCCGGCGTGGCGCTCGGCGTGCTTGGCCTGCTGGCGCGGGGACTGGGCGCCGGCGGCGCGCCGGGTGCGGGGCACGTTCCGGCGTATGGCGCGGAAACGGGGACAGGGAAGGGGACAGGGAAGGGCACAGGCAAGGGCGAGGCCAAGGGGGCGGGGCAGGACGGCGACGCGGCGCAAGGCAAGCGCGCCGGGCCGGGTCCGTGGGCGCGCGGCCTGTCGGCGCTGATGGCGCGCCTGGCGTCGCTGACCCGGGTGTCGAAAGTGCTGGGCTGGCGCCAGGCCACCTATCTCCAGCAACTGTTCGAGCTGTTCGACAAGGGCGACCTGGCCGAAGCGCTGCGCCACGCGGTGCCGATCGATGCGATCGGCGGCGGGGCGTCGCGACCGGCCCTGGGCACGCCGCGTCCGCGCACCAGCTTGACCGTGAGCGGCCCGAGTCCCTCCGCGCCGTCGATCAGCTTCGGGGAAGACCTGGTGACGCAGCTGCGCGCAGCCTACCGGCGCAGTGTCGAGCGGCTCGACCGCGAAGGGCGGATCGACGAAGCCGTGTACGTGCTGGCCGAGCTGTTGCAGTGTCCCCTGGAAGCGGTCACCTATCTCGAAAAGAAGGAACGCTATCTGCAGGCGGCGCAACTGGCCGGCACGGTGGAACTGGCGCCGGCGGTGGCGGTGCGGCTGTGGCTCCTGGCCGGCGAGATCGAGCGCGCGGTGCGCATCGCGCGCCTGCACAACGATTTCGACGCCGCCGTGCGCCTGCTCGAGAGCCGCGACAGCGAGCACGCGGCGCCGCTGCGGCGCGCCTGGGCCGAGTACCTGGCCGCGCGCGGCGACCTGATGGCGGCGATCGATGTCATCTGGCCCTTGCCCGAGCATCATGCGCTGGCGCTGGGCTGGCTGGTGCAGGCCGAACGCAGCGGCGGCACGCTGGGCATGCAGGCGCTGGCGCGCAAACTGGCGCTGATGCCGGGTACCTTGCGTTCGAGCGCGGCGGCGATCGACGCCCTGCTAGCGGCGCCCGGCGAGGAAGGCGTGCAGCGGCGCGCGCGCCTGGCGGTGGCGCTGGTGGGCGCCTTGCCGGCCTCGGACGCCACGCGCCGGGTGGCGGGCGCGCTGCTGCGCAAGGTGTTGCCGGAACGGATGGAAGGCTTGAGCCGGCTCGCCAAAACGGTGCTGATGCAACTGACCGACCTGGCCGCCAACGACGCGCTGCGCGCCGACCTGCCGCTGTTTTCGACCAAGGACGCGCAAGCGGCGCCGGGCATGCCGCTCAGTGGGCGCAGCGCGCCGCTGGTGGTCAGCCCGGAGGAACGCGGCCTGATGCCGATCCACGATGCGCGCGCGCTGCCGGATGGCGACTATCTGCTGGCGCTGGGCGAGAGCGGGGTGCTGCGGATCGGGCGCGACGGCGTCCAGCTGGCCCATTATCCGGTGCCGGCCGCGCACCTGGTGATCTCGCACAACGGCAAACGCGCGCTGGCGCTGATCAGGCGTGAGCGCAGATACCGGGTCAGCCGCCTCGACCTGATCAGCGGCGCCGTGTCGGACTGGCTGACGCTGGAACTGACGCACTGGTCGCCCGATTACGATGGCGTGTCCTGGAGCGTGGCCCTGGAGCGGCGCCTGGCGGTGCTCGACACGAGCGCGCCGCAGCAGAGCATCGTCTGGCAGGTGGCGGACTTGCCGGGACCGATTATCGGCTATGCCGACCGGGCCGGCGCGCTCACGCTGCTGCTGCAGGTGGACGACGGCATCGAGCAGTGGTCGTACGAGCAGCCGGGCCGCCACCTGCGCCAGCGCGACTGGTGGAAGGACATCAGCATGTACGAGGGCATGTCGATCTTGCCGGGCGCGGCGGGCGAGGCGCCGTATCTGGTGAGCGCCGACTGGATGAATGAGCAACTGCTGGTCGCCCAGCATGGCAAGCCGACGCCGGTGACGGTGGCGCTGGAGTCGAACACGCCGCTCACCGTGATCATCGACGGCAAGTGGCTGGTGCTGATCGTGGCGGTGGGAGAGGCGGTCCGCTGCCAGATCGTGACCCTGGCCGATGGCAAGGTGCGCGCCCGCGTCGAGTTGGCGCAGGACGATGGCGCGCGCTTCAGTTTTCACGACGGACGCCTGCTGGTGTTCGACCGGGCCGGGCGCCTGGTCGACATCGATTGCGCGTCCGGCCTGGCGCACAGCCTGTGCCTGAGTTGAGTAATCCGTATGCGGCGCCGGCCAGTAGCGCGCCGGGCGCGACCTACACGGCCTCGGTGTTCGGCTTGCACGGACGCATCGGGCGCGGGCGCTACCTGATGTATTCGGTCTTTCCCACGTGCGCGACGCTGTTGCTGATGGCGCCGCTATTCGTGCTTGCCGGGTGGTTTCTGGGTACTGCCATGCTGGGCTTGGCGCTGCTGGCCTTGCTGTCGCACCTGCTCATCGTGGCTGCGCGCCGCCTCGACGACCTCGATCGCGCGCGCGGGTGGATCCTGCTGCTCGGGGTGCCGGGAGTCAACGTGCTGTTCGTGCTGTATCTGCTGTGCGCCCCCGGCAACCCCGACGCCAACCCGCGCGGCCCGGCGCCCACCTCGAGCGTATCGGCGTTCGCCCAGGCGGCGTGGCTGGCCTGCGCCTTGCTGCCGGTCATTGTGGTGCTCCTGTATGGCCTCGCCAAGTTCAAATTGCCGGTATGATATTGCCATTTTGATCTGTATGCTTCTTGTCTGGATTTGCCAATGACCAATCTGTACGCCGCGCCATCCGCCGACATGAGGGCCACCGCCTATCAAGGCGACACCTACCTGCCGCGCATGTTTCAAAAGGAGGGCCGCATCGGCCGGGTGCGCTATCTGGTGTACGAAATGGTCATCACCGTGCTGACCGTGGCCGCGATGAGTGTACTGCTGAGCTGGCTGATCCCGGCGTACGGGCCGATGCTCAGCATGTTCGCCGTGGCGGTCTGGATTCCATCGACGGCAGTGACGCTGGTCGTCACGCGCCGCCGCCTGCATGACCTGGGCAAGTCGGGCTGGCTGGGACTGCTGCATCTGGTCCCCGTGGCGAATCTGTTTTTTGGTTTGTGGATGGTGTTCGGACGCGGCGATCCGGACGCCAACCAGTTTGGCGTGCCGCCGGCGCCGACCACGCGGCCGCTGGTGATTGCCGCCTTCTTGATTCCGGTCGCCATCATCGCGGTCTTGCCGGGTTACCAGGATATCCAGGAAAAGTGGTTTGCCGATATGGTTCGCTTCAAGACCGATGAACTCATGAAAGAGTACAAGGCAAAGGCGGCGGCAAAGGCGGCGACCGCCGGGGACGATGTTGACGAGGACGCCGCCGCGTCGGACGACGCCAGCGCCGACGGCGAACAGGCGGCCGCGGCGCCGGAGAAGGCCGGTTCGACGCCGGCCCGGTGATGGCGGGGAGCGACGCCATTGGATAATCCTAATCTTAATCCTTACGCAGCACCGGCATCGGATCTGAATCCGGCCCGGGACGCGCGCGCCAGCTACACGCCGACCCCGTTCAGCCTGGATGGGCGGATTGGCCGTTTGCGCTATTTGGTGTATGGCTTTTTGCCGGGGGTGTTGTTGCTGATGCTGGTCGCGTATCTGATCGGGCCGCTCGGGCTGGTCGAGCGGCGCGCGCTGGCGCAGCTGCTCGCGCTTGCGGGCGCGCTGGTCGCGCTGGCGCTGGCGCTGGCGATGACGCGGCGCCGCCTGCACGATCTGGCACGGCCGGGATGGTGGGCGGTGCTCATGCTGCTGCCGCCGGTCAATCTGCTGGCGCTTGGCTATCTGCTGTACCGGGCCGGCGACGCGGGCGGCAACCGCTACGGGCCGCCACCGTCCGAGAACACGAGCTTGGTGGCGTCAGGGGTGTGGAGCATGCTGCTGCTGGGGGTGACGGCGCTTGTGGCGCAGTTCGATGTCGGGTGAGGCGGGCCGGTGGCGATAATGATGTTGGTGGCACCGCACCCGGGGTAGCCTCAATCCACCGAACTTAAGCGCTCCCCGCCGTTGGCACTACTTTAGTTGAAATAGTTCTTGACAGAATCGCCGCTTCGCGCGGCCGCCGCCCTGATTGCGAGGCTTTTTTCGCGAGCAGGGCGGCGGCCAATGAAGGTCTTTTTGATCTTCATTGGCCGCCATGTCGTTACCTTCTCTGTTTGCCGCATTTTCCGCCCACATGCACTCTGCTCAATTTCGTGATCTTGCCCGCCACGCCGACGCCGGTAACGCATTTGTACGGCGGCGCAAGCTGCCACTGCCGACCCTGATTGCAGTGATGCTCACTGGCATGCGCAAGTGCATCCAGACCGAGCTTGATGAATTCTTCGCGCACCTGTAACAGCAAGCACAACTGGCGCGGCACGTCTCGGAGCAGGCATTTTCCAAGGCCCGCTCCAAGCTGTCCGCCACCGCCATCCCCTCGCTGAACGACTGGCTCATTGCACGTGCCGATGCCGATGGCTACGTTCCGCGTTGGCACCAGTTGCGCTTGGTAGCCGCAGACGCGTCAACCCTGCGTTTCGGCTGGCGTGACAGCCACGTTCCCCGTGCCGCCAGTGCAGATCAGATCGCCTTCGGCCACTATCTTCCGGGCGCCGAAATGATGCTGGCAGCGTCGCTGCACAGTGTCCACGAGAACGAGCGTCAGATGCTGTTTCAGCATCTCGACAGCCTCAACAGCGACGACCTGTTGCTGATGGACCGGGGCTATCCGTGTCGCTGGCTGGTAGCTGCGCTCAACGCGCGCAATATCAAGTTTTGCATGCGCGTTGAAAAGTCCGGCAACGCCGGTTTCGCCTGCGTACGCGACTTCCTGCTCTCGGGCCAGCACGATCAGATCGTCACGCTGGCCGCACCAGATCGCCGCGATGCAGCCGACTTCGAGTGTCCCGCCGAACCCCAGCGGGTACGTCTGGTGCGACACGTCGCATCGACTGGCAAGATGCGTGTGTTAATGACGAACCTGTTTGATTCGGATGCGTTTCCGGCCGACGTATTCGGCGACCTTTACCACCAGCGTTGGCGTATCGAAGAGGCCTTCAAGCGGCTCAAACACCGGCTCAATCTGGAGCACGTCTCGGGCCTGTCGCAACTGGCAGCAATGCAGGACTTCGCTGCAAAGATCCTGTGCGATAACCTGCAGGCGCTACTGACACAGGCTGCATCAAAAAAGTCGCCGCCATCGCCAACCCGCAAAATTAACCGCGCCGCCGTTCATTCCATTCTCAAGCCGCTGCTGCCGTCGTTGCTGCTGTGCGAGGTGGTCGCCATGCTGTTACATGACGCACTTGACCTCATTGCCCGACGAACCTACTCGCACCAACCAGGTGTGATGAAAACGAAGCAAAGGAAGAATGGACCGAAGCCGCATAAATCGATCCTGAATCCGTGCTCCGAAATTGACAGACACATTCCCATCCGCAAAGCGACTATTTTTTGCGGATTTTCTGCTGTGCTCGGGCCGTTGTCCAGCGCTGTTGCGCTCCAGGCTGCGCTTATCCGTCAC
>NZ_WHJF01000088.1:0-30498 GCF_011682185.1 Massilia genomosp. 1 | reverse complement strand
TCATCGAGACTTGCCGCAAGCGGGCCGTTTCCTCCTGGGTCTACATCGCCACTGTGATCGCCGCCGCCAGAAAGGGCGTCGCCACACCCTCGCTGCCGCCGATTCCGTCCGGGACGTGAACGGTTACACCGCCAGTGTTTCACGACAAATTGCAAAAAGGTCCCCGGGCCTATTGTCGTCCGTACATACGCCTGTTGCACTCCACACGCCATAGTTATTAAGGCGTACTCCCAATACGCCTTTTCCTGTTTCCATTCGCCCGTCATGCCCATAGGCACTGTCGGGTCTGGTCCTTACACTTATCCAGTCGGCATACGTTTCCCACAAGTCGACGCGCATCAGCGATTGATACGGGGGAGCGTTCCCCCTTGCCCAGAACCGGAGAGTACAACATGAAGAAGAACAGCCCAGCAACGACCAGCCCCGCCCCAGCCGGCAGCCGCCGCGATTTCCTCGGCAAGAGCGCCCTGGCGGGCCTGGCCACCGCAGGCGCCACCATCGGACTGACGGGATGCAAGGAAGAGGCCGCGCCAGGCAAGGCCGCCGGACCGGCGACACCGGCCAAAGCCGCCGACAGCGGCGAACACATCAAACCCGGCCAGCTCGACACCTACTACGCCTTCATCAGCGCCGGCCACGGCGGCGAAGTGCGCGTACTGGGCCTGCCGTCGGGCCGCACCCTGAAACGCATCCCGGTCTTCAATACCGATTGCATGGTCGGCTGGGGCATCACCAACGAATCGAAGGCGATCATCGGCACCAAGCCCGATGGCAGCCTGCAATACACCACCGGCGATACCCACCACGTACACGGCAGCTACAAGGACGGCACCTACGACAGCCGCTGGCTGTTCGTCAACGACAAGATCAACGCGCGCCTGGCCCGCATCCGCATGGATACGATGGAGTGCGACAAGATCACCAGCCTGCCGAACGTGATGGGCTTCCACGGCATTTTCCCGGACAAGCGCGACCCGGTCGATCCGGCCATCAACTACACCACGCGCGTCTTTTGCGGCACCGAATTCCACATGCCGCTGCCGAACGACGGACGCGACCTGGACGATCCGACCAAGTGGGGCTGCCTGTTCACCTGCGTCGACGCGGCCAGCATGGAAGTGCGCTGGCAGTGCCGGATCGACGGCAACATGGAGCTGGTCGCGTCCTCCTACGACGGCAAGCTGGCCGCCGCCACCCAGTACAACACCGAGGGCGGCGCGGACCTGGCGGGCATGATGTCGGCCGAACGCGACGCCTGCATCTTCTTCAACGTGGCCCGGATCGAGCAAGCCATCAAGGATGGCAAGGCCACCACCATCGGCAGTTCCAAGGTACCGGTGGTGGACGGGCGCAAGGCCGCCAACGACAACCCCGCCACCGCGTTGACCTGCTACGTGCCGGTCGGTAAGAATCCGCATGGCGTCAACGCCAGCCCGGATGGCAAGTATTTCGTGTGTGCAGGCAAATTGTCGCCAACCGCCACCGTGATCGAACTGAGCAAGGTACACGGCTGGTTCGGCGGCGATGTCAAGCTGCCGCGCGACTGCGTGGTGGCCGAGCCGGAACTGGGCCTGGGACCTTTGCATACCGCCTTCGATGGCAAGGGCAATGCCTTTACCTCGCTGTTCCTCGACAGCGCCGTCGTCAAGTGGAACGTGGACGCGTCGATTGCCCAGTTCAAGGGCGACAAGGCGGCCAAGGTGGTGCTCGACCGTATCGACGTGCATTACCAGCCCGGTCACGGCTATGCGTCGATGGGCGAAACCAAGGAAGCGGACGGCAAGTATTTCAACTCGGGCAACAAGTTCTCGAAAGACCGTTTCCTGCCGGTCGGCCCGCTGCATTGCGAAACCGAGCAGCTGATCGATATCAGCGGCGCCAAGATGAGCTTGATGGCCGACCATACGGCGTATCCGGAACCGCACGACGGCATCATCGTGCGCCGCGATGTGGTCAAGACGCGCCAGATCCACACCATGACCGACTTCCCGAATGCGGTCACGCCGGAAACCGCCGGCATCGAGCGCAAGGGCAACAAGGTGCAGGTGCGCCTGATGTCGCAGGCCCCGGCGTTCAGCATGCCGGTCATTAAGCTCAAGGTGGGCGACGAAGTCACCTTGACCCTGACCAACTACGACAAGGTGGAAGACCTGACCCACGGTTGCGCGCTTCCGACGTTTAACATCAACTTTATCGTCAATCCGCAGGAAACCAAGTCGGTCACCTTCAAGGCCGACCGGGCAGGGGCCTACTGGATGTACTGTACCCACTTCTGCCACGCGCTGCACCTGGAAATGCGCAGCCGCGTGCTGGTCGAAGCGTAAGCCTTGCCACCGATGCGCGCCGTACACGTCATCCTGCGCCTGTTCGGCCTGCTGCTGTTGTTGGCGGCGGCGGGGCCGGCGCGCGCCTCGGTGTACTCGGCCGAGCTGTCGCAGCAACTGCTGCATGGCCCGGACCTGTGCGCCGAGGCGCCTTGCCGCGATGTGATGCCGCAGGCGCAGAAGTTTTCGGTCCGCAAGGGCCGGCCGAGCTATGTCGAAGGCATCGCCGTCGCGGCGGACATGACCGAGCGCGTGGTCGGCTATGTTTTCCTGTCGACCGACGTGGTCGACATTCCCGCGTATTCCGGTAAACCGATCGTCACCCTGATCGGCATGGATACGCGCGGCATCATCACCGGGGTGCGCGTGCTCAAGCATTCCGAACCGATTCTGCTGGCGGGGATCGACGAATCGACCCTGCTCAAATTTATCGGCCAGTACATCGGCAAGGCCGGCGACGCCAAGCTCGAAATCGGCCACGGCGATGAAGCCAGCGGCACCGTCGGGCTCGATGCGATCAGCGGCGCCACCGTCACCGTCATCGCCGAAAACCAGGTCATTTCGCGCAGCGCCTACGAAATCGGGCGCCAGGTCGGCATCTTCAAGGGCGAAGTGCGGCCCGCGCCGCGCTACACGCCGCTCGACGAGCGCCTGAGCTGGCAGCAATTGCTGGACGAAGGCAGCGTGGTGCATTTCCCCTTGCAGCGCAAGGACGTGGGCCTGGCGGGCGACGCCGCCTACATCGACATGTATTTCGGCCACCTGAACGTGCCATCGGTCGGCATCAGCCTGCTGGGCGAGCCGGTCTACAAACGCCTGATGGCGGACCTGAAACCCGACGAGCAGGCCATGTTCATCATCGCCAACGGCGAAGCCTCGTTCAAGGGCTCGGGCTTCGTGCGCGGCGGCATTTACGACCGCATCCAGGTGCGCCAGGACCCGCAAAGCTTTACCTTCCGCGATACCGATTACCTGAACCTGTACGGCGTGCAGGCGCCCGGCGCGCCGGCGTTTACCGAGTCGGCCGTGTTCATCGTGCGCTCTGCCAACTTCAATCCGGCCTGGCCGTGGCAGCTGACGTTCCTGGCCAACAAGGCCGATCCGCAGAGCGGCGCCAAGACCTTCGTCCACTTCAACGCACCTTACTGGTTGCCGGCGCGCTACCTGGAAGGCGGGCGTCCGCACATCGTCCAGCCCGAGGCCACCTGGCGCGCCATCTGGAAGGGCAAGACTGTCCAGATCGGGCTGTTCCTGCTGGTGCTGGCCTTTACCGCAGTCATGTATTCGCAGCGCGACAAGCTGGTGCGCGCCTCCAGGCGCAAGCACAAGCCGTGGATCGAGCGGCCGCGCCACGTGCTGTGGCTGGTCAGCGTGGTGTTCCTCGGCTTTTACCTCAAGGCGCAACCGAGCATCACCCAGGTGCTGACGTGGTTCCATTCCTTGCTGCATCAGTGGAAGTGGGAATTGTTCCTGTCCGACCCCTTCATCTTCCTGTTCTGGTGGTTCATCATCGTCAGCGTGCTGGTGTGGGGCAGGGGTGTGTTTTGCGGCTGGCTGTGCCCGTTCGGCTCCTTGCAGCAACTGGCGCTGAGCACGGCTAAGGCGGTCGGGCTGGGGCGCTTCCAGAAGCTGCTGCCGAAACCCTTGCACGACAAGCTCAAGTGGATTAAATACGCGATTTTCGCGCTTCTGCTGGGCGTGTCGTTCTATTCCATGGAGATGGCTGAACAACTGGCCGAGGTGGAGCCGTTCAAGACGACCTTCATCATTGGCGTGTGGAACCGTACCTGGCCGTTCTGGGTGTTCATCGGTGCGATTCTCGGCTGGTCGTTCCTGAGCGAGCGGCCGTATTGCAAGTATCTGTGCCCGCTCGGCGCCGGCCTCGCCATTCCCGGCAAGTTCCGTCTGTTCGGACTCAAGCGCAAGGCCGAGTGCCAGACTTGCCACGCCTGCGCCGCCGGCTGCGGCTCGCATGCGATCGACAGCGCCGGCCGCATCGACCAGATGGAATGCATGCTGTGCCTCGACTGCATGATCTTGTACTACGACGACCATGCCTGCCCGCCGCTGGTCAAGGAACGCAAGCTGCGCGACAAGAATGGCGATGCGCTCACGCCCATCGATGCGGGCGGCTACTTTATCTCGCTCGATGCGGTGCGCGGCGCGCTCAAGGCCAAGGCGGACGCGTCTTCCGGGGAAGCGCCGTGATGATGCGCGCTGCCTGTGCTGCGCTGCTGGCCCTGTGCGCCGGCGCGGCCGGCGCCGCCGTGCTGCAAGTGCGCGCGGGCGAGTCGATCGGCGCCGCCGTGCGCGCCGCCAGCGCCGGCGACACCATCCTGATCGCGCGCGGCCTCTATAACGAGCGCCTGCTGATCGACAAGCCGCTGACCCTGCGCGGCCAGGGCCGGCCCACCATCAGCGCCCAGAACAGCGGCGACGTGATCCGGGTAAGCAGCAGCGATGTCACTATCGACGACCTGATCCTGCGCGACAGCGGCGCCGACCTCGAGCGCCAGAACGCCGGCGTGCATGTGCTGCCCGGTTTCGACCGCCTGATGCTGCGCAACTGCGTGCTCAGCTACACCCTGTTCGGCGTCTTCCTCGACAAGTCCGACCATTCCACCCTGAGCGGCAACACCATCACCGGCAAGCGCGACCTGCAATCGGCCGCGCGCGGCAACGGCATCCAGGTCTACAACAGCGCCCACGTGGAAGTGATCGACAACAACATCAGCTACGCGCGCGACGGCATCTATGTGGATATCTCGCGCCATGCGCTGTTTCGCGGCAACAAGATCCACCACCTGCGCTACGGCACCCACTATATGAACACCAACCACAGCACCTGGGAAAACAATGAGTCCTACCAAAACCGCGGTGGACTGGCGCTGATGGAAGTACGCAATCTGGTGGTGCGTAACAACATCGCCTGGGGCAACGAGGACCACGGCATCATGCTGCGCACGATCCAGGATTCTGTGATCGAAAACAATATTGTCGCGGCCAACGGGCGCGGCTTTTTCGTGTACGACGCCGAGTACAACGTGCTGCGCAACAACCTGGTCATCAACAACCGCACCGGCGTCCACCTGTCGGCCGGATCGTCGAACAACGCGGTCGATGGCAACGATTTTATCGGCAACGAAGAAGCGGTCAAGTTCGTGGCCGCGCGCGACGTCGCCTGGGGCCGCACGCGCGGCAATTACTGGAGCGGATACAACGGCTGGGACCAGGGCGGCGACGGCGCCGGCGACCTGCCCTACGAGGCAAACGACATGGTTGACCGCCTTAACTGGCAATACCCGCTGGTCAAGCTGCTCCTCTCCAGTCCGTCGGTAAGCACCTTGCGCTTCGTGGCGCGCCAGTTCCCCGTGCTGCGCGCGCCCAGCGTGGTGGACCGGCATCCGCGCATGCGGCCCAATAATCCTGACTGGCAACGCTGGAATGACAAACATGTCCATTGAACTCGACGCCGTGAGCAAATCGTTCGGCCCGGTCGAGGCGATCCGGAACGTCTCCCTGAATGTCAAGCAGGGCGACATGTTCGGCCTGATCGGCCACAACGGCGCCGGCAAGAGCACCCTCTTCAAGCTGATGCTCGGCCTGCTGCCGGCCAGCGCCGGCACGGTGAAGGTGGGCGGCGTGGAAACCTCGAGCGCGCAGTTCCGCCAGGTGCGGCGCCGCATCGGCTATCTGCCGGAAAGTTTTGTCAGCTACGACAACCTCTCCGGCCTGGAAGTGCTGCAACTGTTCGCCGACCTCAAGCAGGTGGCGCGGGCCGAATGCGGGCGCGTGCTGCGCCGGGTGGGTCTTGCCGACGCATCCGGGCGGCGCCTCAATACCTATTCGAAAGGCATGCGCCAGCGCCTCGGCTTTGCCCAAGTGCTGCTGGGCGACCCGGCATTGATCTTCCTGGACGAGCCGACCAACGGCCTCGACCCGGAAGGCATCGCCGATTTCTACAGCATCCTGCGCGAGGCGCAAGGGCGCGGCGCGACCATCGTGATCACCTCGCACATCCTGGCCGAAATCGAGGACCGGGTCGACCGCCTGCTCATCCTCGACGCTGGCCAGGTGGCCGCGCTCGGCACCCTGGCCGAGTTGCGCGCGCGCCAGGTGCTGCCCTCGCACGTCGAGGCGCAGCTCTTGCCCGGCGGCGGCGACAAGGCCGGGCCGGCGCTGGCGCATCTGGCGGGCTTGACCATCATTATCGATGGCGACCATGCCAGCATCGCCTGCGCCGCCGCGCAGAAGGCCCCCGTGCTGGCCGCGCTGGCCCCGATGCTGTTGGATGTGACCATCCGCGAACCCTCGCTGGAAGACTTGTTCCTCGGTTATGGAGGCCACCATGCACGCGCGCATTGAATGGGGCCAGGTGCGCGTGATCGCCGCCAAGGAATTTCGCGACCGCATCCGCAACCGCTGGGTGCTGGCCGTGGCCCTCATCTTCGCCCTGTTCGCGCTGGCGATCGCCTACTTTGGCGCCTCGCAGCAGGGCGAGGTGGGTTTTCGCAGCATCGACGTCACCGTGGCCAGCCTGGTCAGCCTGGTGATCTACCTGGTGCCGCTGATCGCGCTCATCCTCGGCTACGACGCCATCGTGGGCGAGCGCGAGCGCGGTTCGCTGGAACTGATGCTGTCGATGCCGATCACCCGCTTCGAGATTTTGCTGGGTAAATATTGCGGCTTGTCGGCCGCGCTGGCCAGTTCCACCGTGCTCGGCTTCGGCGCCGGCCTGCTGCCGCTGGCGGCCGAGCTGACCGTGCGCGACGGCTACCACTACGCCGGTTTTGTGGGCAGCGCCATCTTGATGGGCATGGCTTTCCTGAGCATCTCGATGCTGGTGTCGGTGCTGGCGCTCGACCGCGTGCGCGCCAGCGGCGTGGCGATCGGCCTGTGGTTCTTTTTCGTGCTGATTTTCGACTTGCTGCTGATGGGCGCGCTGGTGCTCAGCCAGGGCCGCTTGAGCAGCCATGCCTTCGCGGCGTTGTTGATGCTCAATCCGGCCGATGTGTTCCGTCTGCTCAATATTTTCAGTTCGGAACAGGCGCAAAGCCTGTACGGACTGGCCACCGTCATGCCGGGCGGCCTGACTGAGCCGGCCGCGCTGCTGGCGATCATGGCCGCCTGGGTCGTGCTGCCCTTCTTGCTTGCCAACTGGAGTTTCAAATGTCCTTCAAGATGAGCCGCCTGCTGGCCGCGCTGGCTACCGCCGGCCTGCTGGCCGCGTGCGGCGAGCAGCTTCTCACCGCCACCGCCCAGGAGCCGGGCAGCGACACCGCCTGCGCGCTGGACGGCATGGTGCTGCTCGACTTTGCCGGTCCCAAGGCGCAGATCCAGTATGCCGAGGGCAAGGCCGATTATTACTGCGACCTGATGGAGTTGTTCACGGTGATGCTCGCACCCGAGCACAAGCGGCGCATCGCCGGCGTATTCGTGCAGGACATGGGCAAGACGGCGTGGGACAAGCCGAGCGGGCACTGGATTGCCGCGAAGGATGCGCTGTACGTGGTCGGCAGCAAGAAGCAGGGCTCGATGGGGCCGACCTTCGGCTCCTTCTCGGACCCCGCCCAGGCGGCCGCCTTTGCCAAGGCCGAGGGCGGCAAGGTGCTGCCCTACAGCCAGATCACGGCGGCCATGCTCGACACTGGCCACGCCGCCGGCGACATGCGCCATTGATTGTCCCCATTTTTAACGACTGGAAGAACACCATGAAAAACACGACCTTGCTTTCCCTGCTGATGCTGGCCGCGCTGGCCGCTTGCGGCGACAAGGCGCCGGCTCCCGCCGCCGCCACGCCTGAGAGCGCCCCGGCGAGCGCCGCCATCACGCCCGCACCGGCACCGCCGTCCGCCGCTGCCCCTGCGGCAGCGCCGGCGCCGGCCGCTCCCAGCGCGGCCGTGCTGGCCGCCGGCGAAAAGATCTACACTGCCTCGTGCGCTTCGTGCCACGCGGCAGCGGTGATGGGCGCGCCGAAACTGGGCGACCAGCCGTCCTGGACGCCGCGTATCGCCAAAGGCGTCGAGGTGCTGTACGCAAGCGCCATGAATGGCTTCAAGATGATGCCGCCGCGCGGTGGCAACGCCGCCCTCAAGGATGAGGAAATCAAGTCGGTGGTCGATTTCATGGTCAGCAAGGCGCAATAAACCCCGGATGCGCGCCTTTCAACGCACGCTGATCGTGGCGCTGCTTTGCCTGCTGGGGCTGGCCGCGTGCCAGCGCCCCGGCGTCGTGCATCGCACCCGCGGGCACGTGTTCGGTACAAAGGTCGAGGTCAGCATCTATGGCGGTTCGCCCGAACGCGCCGCCGCGCTCAGCGGCGCGGTGCTGAACGAATTCGACCGCCTGCATCACAAATATCATGCCTGGCAGCCGAGCATGCTCACCTCGCTCAACGACGCCATCGCGCGCGGCGAGCCGTTTACCGCCGACGCCGAGATGGTATCCCTGCTGCAATCGGCCACCGTGGTGGCGGACCGCTCCGGCAACCTGTTCAACCCGGCGATCGGGCGCCTGATCCGCCTGTGGGGCTTCCAGAGCAGCGACATTGCGGCACAGGCCCCGGCGGCGGCCGATGTCCGGCGCTGGCTCGACGCGCGCCCGCGCCTGTCGGACCTGCGCTATGAGGGCAACACGATTTCGAGTACCAACAAGGCCGTCATGATCGACCTGGGCGGCTACGCCAAAGGCTACGCGCTCGACCGCGCCGCGCTGATCTTGCGCCAGGGCGGGGTCGAGGCGGCATTGGTCAACGTGGGCGGCAATGTGATCGCCATCGGCCAGCCGGGCGGGCGGGCGTGGCGGGTCGGCATCCAGGACCCGCGCGCGGGCGGCGCCCTGGCCCAGGTGGACCTGCGCGACAACGAAGCGATGGGCACGAGCGGCGACTACCAGCGCTATTTTCTCAAGGACGGCAAGCGCCACCCGCACATCATCGACCCGCGCAGCGGCTATCCGATCGACCTGGTGGCCTCGGTGACGATCATCACGGCCGGCGGGAGCGACGCCGGACTGCGCTCTGACGGCAACTCGAAACCGATGTTCATCACCGGGCCGGCCGGATGGGAGGCGATGGCCGCGCAGATGGGCCTGGCCGAAGTGATGCTGATCGACGCCCAAGGCAAGGCATACACCACGGCGGCCATGGGCGCGCGCCTGGCGGCGGCGCGGAAGGGTGGGGCGGCGTCAAAATAGTTTCCGTGCGGGAATCAAAATATCGGAAAGTTTACTTGCGGCTAGAATAGTGATTCGACAACATGCGGCTGGACATCGGCGCGCTTGATCCCACTCATATCACCGGAGAATAACTTGCCTAAACACTTAATCAAAATTTCAATGCTGTGCGCCGCGGTGCTGATGGCAGGTTGCGAAACCACCGGCTCCAAGCAGGCCGACCCGAACGCGGTCGAAGCGCCATCGCCGAAGAATCCGGATTTCGCCGGCGAGATGGCCAAGTTCGATGCGCAATTCCCGAACGCCAAAGCGACCAAGTACGAAAACGAATCGATCGCCTTTAACAACGACCGCAAACTCGATCAAAAAGGCGATTGCCACGGCAAGTCGAAATACCCGGTCACGATCGTGCTGATCCTCGACGCCGACGGCAAAGTCACCAAAACCATGACCGACGTCGAAAACGCCAAGGCGGCGTGCTTCCGCAGCGCCTACAACGGCGTGCAATTCCCGCGTCCGCCGATGGCCCCGTACCGCAAGGCGATTCTGCTGAAGTAATTGCTGTTCTCCCGCCGCGACCGACCGCCTTTGCCGCTTGCGCGCAAGGCGGTAATCGTCGTCGAGCCTGTTCTATAAGCGGGTCAAGCGAGAACTGGAACGCGACTTGGGTGGCCTCGGCTTCGCGTCGTTGACGTAGATGCGTCCTGGCCTGATCGGCGCCGCGCGCGAGACGGTGCGCACCGACGGGCGGCTGTCCACGCACGCGCTGTCGCGAGCGGCCCTGTACTGCCGCACCGCTCGCGCCTCAATCGGGCAGCCGCACTTGCCGCTGTCCTGCTCGACGCGGCTATCGATACCGGGCCTGGCCTGCATGTGGTCGGCTACGGGCGGCTTCTCTAAAGTCTTTTTGCGCGCGCAACGTCGATCGACGTTCTTGCGTCGCCCTGTATCCTGAGGTCTGCCTGAAGAAACGTCAGATAGGTTTATATGCGCCGGGGCCAGCGCCGGGCGGTATGCTGAACCCGCAATATCTCCACATCGTCTCCGCGTACCCTATACGGAATGATGTAGTTGGGATGAATGACTAATTCGCGCGTGCCACGAACTCGACCGGGCCGCCCGATGCCGGGAAATTCGACCAGGCTGTTTGCTTTCTCTTGAATTTCCAAAGCAAACGACCTCGCGCGTTCGGCATTGTCCCGCTCTATGTACTCCACGATGGCGACGAGGTCGGCCAACGCGGATTTGGTCCACTTAACCGCCATATTTAGCGAAAAAAGAATTCACTTCACTGGCACTTGCGAACTCGCCGCGATCGGCTTGCGCGATGCCTTCCTTGATGGCCTCGATTTGTAAGGATTCGGCCTTCATGTAGTCGCGTAGAGCGGCCACGGTGATTGTGCTCTCGTCCCGGCCCGTGGCCTGAACGAGCTTCTCAAGCTGACCGGCCAGGTCGGCAGGGACAAGGACAGTCATTGATTTGTCGGCGTCTGGATTCATGATTTCCGTTGCGGTAGCGTGAACATGTGGGACGTAATCAGTGTACGTCCTGCCGCCCCAAAGTCAACCAGCTTGCGTTGGCAGGCATTGCCCATCCACCCCAGCCCAACGTCCACCATCGCGGCTGGCTCGATGAGCGGTCTGTTTTTGCAGGGTTAGCCGGATTGGCATGCGGGGCAATACTCCGGCTTGCAATGGCCGCCAGCCTGCGCTGTTCGGCAGCGGTGCCAGCGGCGTCAACGCCTTCCCTGGTCCCCATCGGCCACGCCCAGCGCGCGCAGCGAAAACGCGGTCACGTGGCGCGCCAGGGCGCGGATGCCGGCTTCGTCGTACACCATGTCGGGCGCCAGCAGTTCATTGACCGGCCGCGAGTGGTCGTAATACAGCAACTGGCCCAGGATGCTGAACAGGTTGTTGCGGATCTCGATGTCGCTCGTATCCGCCGGTGCGATCTCGCGCACCAGTTCGAGCATCACCACCTGGAGCGGCAGGATCAGGGTGTCGACGATGTGGCCCAGGGCGGCGGTCGGTTCCACCAGTTCCCAGCTGATCAGCCTGGTGATGAGCGAGTGGGGGCCGGTGCTCATCATGTCGACCATCAGGCGCTCGATCAGGTCGCCGAGGCGGCGGGCGGCCGGCACCGACTGGTCGCGCGCCGGCACGGTCAGCTCGTCCATCTCCTCGGCGCCGCCCTCGCGGTCGATGATCGCCACGTACAAGCCATCCTTGCTTCCAAAGTAATAGTTGACCATCGCCAGGTTGGCCCCGGCGCGTTCGCAGATCTTGCGCACCGACGTGCCCCGGAAGCCCTTTTCGGCAAAGCACTCGGTGGCCGCGCTGATGATGCGATTGCGCACGTCGTTGTCGTCAGCCTTCATCTTCAAGATACTCCTGTTTTATGCGAATTAAACATGTGTTTAATCTCTGATTTTTGAATTGTACCTAGCAGGCCACGGCTTGTCCATGCGTTTCCGCCAAGGTGCCGGCAATGCCGCATGATCGAACGAAATTTCTGGTTGACAACTAAACAGGTGTTTGATACAGTCGTATTAAACGCTTGTTTGAAACACTTGTTTGGCGCCATCCAAGGCAAGTCCAGGCTTGCCGCGACAGGCGCCCACCGTTCAACGAAGGAAGCTCACCATGCAATCGAAGCACTTTATCCGCACCGCCAAACCGGCCGCCGGCCTCGCTCTCGCCCTGGGCGTCGCCGTGCTGGTCGCCGCTTGCGGCAAACACGCCCCCGCCGCACCGCCACCGTCCGCTCCCGCCCACGTCGTGGTGCATACCATCGCGGCCCAGCCAATGACGGTCACCACCGAACTGGCCGGGCGCACCTCGGCGTTCCAGGTGGCCGATGTGCGGCCCCAGGTCGGCGGCCTGATTTTGAAGCGCCTGTTCGTGGAAGGCTCCACCGTCAGGGCCGGCACGGCGCTGTACCAGATCGATCCGGCCAGCTTTGTCGCGGCCGTCAATTCGGCCAAGGCGACCCTGGCCAGCGCCCGCGCCCGCGCGCTGGCGGCCGAGCCGAAGGCGAAGCGCTACAAGCAATTGCTGGCTATCGAGGGCGTCAGCAAGCAGGATGTGGAAGATGCGCTCGCTGCCGCCGCCCAGGCGCGCGCCGAAGTCGACTCGGCCCAGGCCGCGCTCGACGTGGCGAACATCAATTTGAAGTACACCAATGTGTATGCGCCGATCGGCGGCCACATCAGCCGTTCGAAGGTGACCGCCGGCGCCCTCGTGACCGCCGGCCAGGCCGATGCGCTGACCACCGTGCAGCAGCTCGACCCGATCTATGTGGATGTGACCCAGTCCAGCACCGAACTGCTGGCGCTGCGCCGCCGTTTCGAATCCGGCAAGCTGAAACAGGCCGACGGCGGTCAGGCCTCGGTCAGCCTGTTGCTGGCCGACGGCAGCCAGTATGCGGCGCAAGGCAAGCTGCAATTTGCCGACGTCAGCGTCGATGCCGGCACCGGCAACGTGACCCTGCGCGCGCTGTTCCCGAATCCGAAAGGCGAACTGATGCCCGGCATGTATGTGCGCGCCGTGCTCGACAGCGGGTTGGACGACCAGGCCATCACCGTGCCGCAGGTCGGGGTGACGCGCAACCAGCGCGGCGAAGCGACCGCGCTGGTGTTAAACAAGGAAAACAAGGTCGAGCAGCGCGTGCTGAGCACGGGCGCGGCGGTGGGCGACAAATGGGTGGTCAACGCCGGCCTGGCGCCGGGCGACCGCGTGATCGTCGAAGGCTTGCAGCAAGTGCAGCCAGGCGCGCCCGCCGTGGCCGTGCCTGCCGCCGCACCGGCCGCCTCGCGCGCCACCCCGGCGGGAGCATAAGCATGGCCCGTTTCTTTATCGACCGACCGATCTTCGCGTGGGTGATCGCGCTGGTGATCATGCTGGGCGGCGTGCTGGCCATCATGGGCTTGCCGATTTCGCAGTATCCGAGCATTGCGCCGCCCTCGATTTCGATCAGCGGCAATTATCCGGGCGCGTCCGCCAAGACGGTGGAAGACGCCGTGACCCAGATCATCGAGCAAAAGATGAAGGGCATCGATGGCTTGCAATACATGTCGTCGAGCAGCGATTCGAGCGGCTCCATCGGCATCACCCTGACCTTCAAGAACGGTACCGATCCGGACATCGCCCAGGTGCAGGTGCAGAACAAGCTGCAACTGGCCACGCCCTTGCTGCCGGCCGCCGTCACCCAGCAGGGCCTGGTGGTGAGCAAGGCCACCATGAATTTCCTGATGGTGCTCGGTTTTGTGTCGGAAAACGGCAAGATGGAATAAGCCGACCTGGGCGACTATGTCGCTTCCAGCGTGGTCGACTCGCTCAGCCGCGTCGACGGTGTGGGCGAAGTGACCCAGTTCGGCTCGCAGTACGCGATGCGGATCTGGCTCGATCCCGCCAAGCTGCTCAGCTACCAGCTCATTGCCGACGACATCGCCAATGCCATCCGCGCCCAGAACGCGGAAGTGTCGGCCGGCGAACTGGGCGGTGCGCCAGCGCGGCGCGGCCAGCAACTGAACGCGACCGTGTCGGCCCAGAGCCGCCTGCAAACCAAGGAGCAGTTCGGTGCGATCCTGGTCAAGACCCGCGCCGACGGCGCCGTGGTCCGCCTGCGCGACGTGGCCAGCATGGAGCTCGGTAGCGAGAGCTACAACATCGTGGCCCGTTTCAACGGCAAATCGGCGGCCGGCGTGGCGATCAAGCTCGCCACCGGCGGCAACGCGCTCGCTACCGCGACCAAGGTCAAGGCCAGGATCGCGGAGATGGAAAAGAACTTCCCGGCCGGGATGAAAGCCGTGGTGGCCTTCGACACTTCGCCGTTCGTCAAGCTGTCGATCGAGGAAGTGGTCAAGACCCTGGTCGAAGCGATCGTGCTGGTGTTCCTGGTGATGTACCTGTTCCTGCAAAATTTGCGCGCCACCCTGATTCCGACCATGGCCGTGCCGGTCGTGCTGCTCGGCACCTTCGGCGTGCTCAGCATGCTCGGCTATTCGATCAACACCCTCACCATGTTCGCCATGGTGCTGGCGATCGGCTTGCTGGTCGATGACGCCATCGTCGTGGTCGAGAACGTCGAGCGCATCATGAGCGAAGAAGGCTTGTCGCCGGTCGAAGCGACCAAGAAATCGATGACCCAGATTACCGGCGCACTGGTCGGTATCGCGCTGGTGCTGTCGGCCGTGTTCGTGCCGATGGCGTTTTTCAGCGGTTCGACCGGCGTGATCTATCGCCAGTTCTCGATCACGATCGTCTCGGCCATGGTGCTGTCGGTGGTCGTCGCCATGGTGTTCACCCCGGCGCTGTGCGCCACCTTGCTGCAGCCGGTCGAACAAGGCCACAAGGCGGCCTCCACCGGCTTTTTCGGCTGGTTCAACCGCGCTTTCGACAAGGGCAGCCGCCGTTACCAGGGCTGGGTCGCTACCCTGATCGCGCGCACCGGCCGCACCCTGGTCGTGTACGCCATCCTGGCGCTGGTGATGGCCTTTGCCTTCCTGCGCCTGCCAACCTCGTTCCTGCCGGCGGAAGACCAGGGCATCCTGTACACCCTGGTGCAGTTGCCGGTCGGCGCCACCCAGGAGCGCACGCTCAAGGTCGTCGAGCAAGTCGAGCAGCATTACTTGAGCGAGCAGAAGGACGCGGTGGAATCGGTGTTTTCGGTGGCCGGCTTCAGCTTCGCCGGTAACGGCCAGAACGCGGCCATGGCCTTCGTCAAGCTCAAGGAGTTCGACGAGCGCGGCAAGGACAGCCTGCGCGCGCCCGCCGTGGTCGGCAAGGCCATGGGCCGCTTCTCGCAGTTCAAGGATGCGATGGTGTTCGCGATCGCCCCGCCGGCGGTGATGGAACTGGGCAACGCGAATGGCTTCGACCTGATGCTCAAGGACGAAGGCGGCCTCGGCCACGACGCCTTGATGGCAGCGCGTAAGCAGTTGCTCGGCATGGCCGCGCAAAGCAAGATCGTCACGCAGGTCCGTCCCAACGGCCTGGAAGATTCACCCCAGTACAAGCTGGAAATCGACCAGGGAAAGGCCAGCGCGCTCGGTTTGTCGATCGCCGACATCAACAGCGTGCTGTCGAGCTCCTGGGGTGGCGCCTACGTGAACGACTTCATCGATCGCGGCCGCGTCAAGAAGGTGTACATGCAGGGCGCGCCGGATGCGCGCATGGCGCCGGACGACATCGGCAAGTGGTATGCCCGCAACGCCAAGGGCGAGATGGTGTCGTTCTCGACCTTTGCCAGCGGCAAATGGATCAGCGCATCGCCGCGCCTGGAACGCTACAACGGTACGCCGTCGCTCAACATCCAGGGCGAGGCGGCGCCCGGCTTCAGTTCGGGCGACGCCATGCTGGAAATGGAAGCCCTGGTCGCCAAGCTGCCGCCGGGCGTGGGCTACGAGTGGAACGGCGTCTCGGTCGAGGAGCGCGCCGCTGGTTCGCAAACCACCATGCTGTACGCCATGTCGCTGCTGATCGTGTTCCTGTGCCTGGCCGCGCTGTATGAAAGCTGGTCGATTCCATTCTCGGTGCTGCTGGTGGTGCCGCTGGGCGTGCTCGGTACCGTGCTCGGCACCATGGTGTTCGGCCTGTCGAACGATGTGTATTTCCAGGTGGCGCTGCTGACGGTGGTGGGCCTGGCTGCCAAGAACGCGATCTTGATTGTCGAGTTTGCCAAGGAACTGGAAGACGGCGGCATGGACGTGAAGAAAGCGACCCTGGAAGCGGTACACCTGCGCCTGCGTCCGATCCTGATGACCTCGATTGCCTTCGGCCTCGGCGTGTTGCCGCTGGCGATCAGCAGCGGGGCCGGCTCGGCCAGCCAGAACGCCATCGGTATCGGCGTGCTGGGCGGGATGCTGAGCGCGACCTTCCTGGGCATCTTTTTCGTGCCGGTGTTCTTCGTGGTGGTCCGCGCCTTCGTGGTCCGCAAAAACAAGGGGGCGGGCGCGCCTGCCGTCGCTACCGTGGAAGGCCATTGAGATGAACAAGCAAATGACGAGTGTGATGACAAGCGTGATGGGTTCGGCCCTGAAACTGACCTTACTCGCCGCCGTGATCAGCGGCTGCACAATGATGCCCACGTACCAGCAGCCGGTCAGCCCGGTCGCTGCGGCTTGGCCTGCCGGCACGGCCTACCCGGCGCAGGACGCCCAGGGCAGGCCAGCGGCGGAGGTCGCCTGGCGCGACTACTTCGCCGACGAGCGCCTGAAGCAACTGATCGCCCTGGCGCTGGAGAACAACCGCGATCTGCGCGTGGCGGCGCTCAATATCGACAAGGCGCGCGCCCAGTACCGCATCGAACGCGCGGCGCTGCTGCCGTCGGTGGCGGCGCTCGCCAGCCAGAACGCCCAGCGCAGCGCCGACAATCTGAGCGTGGGCGGGCAGGGCGGCGTGAGCCGGCAATACGGCGTACACCTCGGCGTGGCGGCGTGGGAAGTCGACCTGTTCGGCCGCGTGCGCAGCTTGTCGGAAGGGGCGCTGCAAACCTATCTGGGCGTCGAGGAAACGCGCGCCAGCATACAGATCTCGCTGGTGGCCGAAGTGGCCAACGCCTACCTGACCCTGATGGCCGACCAGGAACGGCTGGCCCTGGCGCGCCAGACCTTGTCCAGCCAGCAGCGTTCTTTGGCCCTGAGCGAAAGCCGGGTCAAGGCCGGCGTCGCGGCCGGGCTGGACCTGTACCAGGCGTACACCACCGTGGAAACGGCGCGCGCCGACGCCGCCGCCTACACGGCCCAGGTGGCGCAGGACCAGAACGCGCTGGCCCGGCTGGCCGGGGCCGCCGTCCCGGGCGACTTGCTGCCGCCGGCCGGCCTGGCGGGCGTGACCGCGCTGCTTGATGTCGGCGCCGGCTTGCCGTCGGACTTGCTGTACCGCCGGCCGGACGTACTCGCCGCCGAACGCACCCTGCAAGCGAGCAACGCCAATATCGGCGCGGCGCGCGCGGCGTTCTTCCCGCGCATCACCCTGACCGGGCAGGCCGGCACGGCCAGTTCCAGCTTGTCTGGCCTGTTCGACAGCGGCTCGGGCGCCTGGAGTTTTGCGCCCTCGATCAGCCTGCCGATCTTCAATGGCGGCGCCAACCGCGCCAACCTGGAAGTGGCCAAGGTCGGCCGCGACATTGGCGTGGCGCAGTACGAGAAAACCATCCAGGTCGCGTTTCGCGAAGTGGCCGACGCCCTGGCCCGGCGCGGCACGGTGGACGAGCGCCTGGCCGCCCAGCAGCAACTGGTGGCGGCGTCCGACAAGAGCTACCGCATCTACGAGGCGCGCTACAAGAACGGCGCCGATACGTTCCAGAATGCGCTGATCGCCCAGCGCGCGCTGTACGCGGCGCAGCAGGGCCTCATTTCGGTGCGGCTGGCCGAGCAGGCCAGCCGGGTGACCTTGTACAAGGTGCTCGGCGGCGGCTGGCAGGTGCGCGATGGCGCGCCAGTGCCGGCGCAGGGATGATGCGGTTTTAAGCAACCGCTTTCACCGTCGACAATCCCGCTACGGCGCATGAGCGGCAGCGGGATTTTTTGTCGCCGACAAACGCACATGGCACAGTGCCGCGCAGATGGACACAATCTGTTTCTTTCCAAGTAAATAGTACGCTAAACTGGCGCATTCTCCGGTTGCCGGCCCGGCCGGCCTATTCAACAACACTGGTATGACATGAACGTAAGGTATCTGCGCTTGGCCGTCGTCGGGCTCAATATGCTGGCGGTGGCCATGATGGTGCCGGCTGGCGGCATGCAAGCGGTGTCCGATGCGTGGGAGTTCCTTTACGTATTCTCCTTGGTCGCACCGTCCATTGCCGTGCTGGTGTTTTACGCGTCCTACCGGATGCACCTGGCGCTGACGCTGCTGTCGATCCTGGCCTGCATCATCATGCCGGGCAGTGCGCGCGACAGCCCGGCAATGGGCCGGGGTAGTTTTCATGTATTGGTCGTCTATCCCGCTTGTTTGATGTGCGGGTTTATCCTGCTCGATAAGGCATGGCGCAGGATTACCTCCAGGCCGGATGCCGATCAATGGCGTTTGTAGTGTTGCCAAGGCGGTCGCCGGCTGCTGGAACATCGTGATCCTTGTCAGGACAAGCGCAGGCGCGCTGCCCGGGCATGTGGTCCACCTGCGCCAGTTCATCGAATGCGGGCCGCACCAGCCGGGCCGCAAGGGCCGCGCCATCGGCATTTACGTCGTCCCCGCCCCCACGCAAAACTGATTGCGTCCGGCCGCCTTGGCCTGGTACAGGGCCGCGTCGGCCTGGGTCGACAAGGCGCGCGCATCCGACGCTGCGCTGTTGGTCCAGGCGATGCCGATGCTGGTCGAGACCTGGCGCGCCATCTCGCCCACCGAAAACAGCGGCCGCATGGCCTCGACGATCTTGGTGCCGACGCTGGCGCATTCCTCGGGCGAGCGCACGCCCTCCAGGATGACGGTGAATTCGTCGCCCGCCAGGCGCGATACCGTGTCGGTCTTGCGCACGGTGCGCAGCAGGCGCCGGGCGAACTCGCGCAGCACCTCGTCGCCGCCGGCGTGGCCGAGCGTATCGTTGACCTGCTTGAAGCGGTCGATATCGAGGAACATCAAGGCCATGCCGCTGCGGTTGCGCACGCTGCGGCCCAGGGCCGCTTCCAGTTCGGCTTCATAGCTGCGCCGGTTCGGCAGGCCGGTCAGGGTGTCGGTGTGGGCCAGCGCCTTCAGGTTGGCCTCGTGCCGGCGCGCCGCCGTCACGTCGGTCGAGAGCAGGTAGGCGCCCAGCACCACGCCGTCGCGCAGGTGCGGAATGTACACCGAGTGCAGGATGCGGGTCTCCCCGCCGTGCTCGACTTCGAGTTCGAGTTGCACGGTGTGGCCTTCCAGGCAGCGCCGCAGCTGTTGTTCGCGCTGGCCGCAGAAGTGCGCGGGAAAGACTTCGCTGACGCTCTTGCCGACCATCGCGGCCGGATCGACGCCGTACCACTGCTTGTACATAGCGTTGGCGAAGCGGTAGCGCAGGTCGGTGTCGAGATAGGAAATGAGGGCTGGCAGGTTGTCGGTGACGGTGCGCAGGCGCTCTTCGCTGTCGCGCTGGCGGATTTCGCTGCGCTTCCTGGCGGTGATATCGAAGGCCATCGCATAAAACCCGTTCACCGAGCCGGCCGCGTCGATATCGGGAATGTAGGAGGCGTGATAATGCGAGCTGCGCCCCTCGACCGTGAGTTCATCTTCGAACGAGACGCGCTTGCCCTGCAGCGCCAGCTTCATGAACTGCTCGACTTTCTCGAACTCCGGCACGCTGTAGGCCTGGCGCACCGGCTGGCCGATCAATTGGGCTTTTTCGCGTCCGTAGAAGCGCAGCGCCAAGGTATTGAGGTAGGTGAAGTTGCCGGCCTTGTCGACCTGGCCGATCAACGCCGGCAGGTTTTCGGTAATCGCCCGCAGGCGCTGCTCGTTGATCTTGAGCTTGCGTTGCGAGTCGTTCAGCTCCGTGATGTCCTTCATCGTCACCACCGCACCCAAGGCTTCGCCGTTCGGGCCGCTCATGCGCCGTCCGCTGGCCAGCACGTAGCGCCGCGCGCGGTCCCTGGGGGCGATGACCATGGCGCTGTCCTTGATCGTCTCGCCTGCCAGTGCGCGCAGCAGGGGCACCTCGCGCTCTTCCAGCAGATGGGCGCCGTCGGCCGAGAACAGGCTGTAATGCGCGGCCCAGTCGCCGCTCGGCAGCGCCTGCGGCGGCAAGCCATGGAACTCGCGCGCGGCGCGGTTGAACAGGGTCAGTTCGCCGTCGGCCGAGCAGGCGACGACGCCGACATCGAGCGTCTCGAGCACCGTGTCGAGCAATTGTTGCTTCTGCTGCAAGGCGAGCTTGGCGCGGATGCGCTCGGACACATCGTGCAAAAATGCGCCGAAAAACAGTTCACCGCCGGCCTGGAAGGCGTTGATCGTCATCTCGACCATGATGTCGCCATGCTCGCGCGTGCGCGCCGGCATTTCGATGCGCGTGTTGATCACCTTGCCCACGCCGTGGCGGGCGTAGCGTTGCATGCCTGCGCGGTGCGCCTCGCGGTAGGCTTCGGGGATGATCAGGGTGGCCAGTTCCTGGCCCAGCGCTTCCTCGCGGGTCCAGCCGAAGGTGCGCTCGGCCGACGCATTCCAGTCCACCACCACGCCGCTTGCATCGGTGCTGACAAAGGCGCTGAAGGACGAGCCGACGATGGTGCGGATGCGCTCCTCGCTGGTGCGCAGGGTCGCTTCGGCGGCCAGGCGCTGGCCGATTTCGCGCTTGAGCGTGTCGTTGGCGTCGCGCAGGGAGCGGGTGCGCTGTTCGATGCGCTGTTCCAGCTCGCCATTGAGCGCATGCACGGCCTGTTCGGCGCATACGCGCGCGGCCACCAGCGCTCCCTTGTTCAGCTCATCCTCGACCAGGGCGGCGAAATCGCGCAGGACCTGGCGCGCCGCCTCGTCGAACTGGCGCGGCACGGTATCGATCACGCACAGGGTGCCGACCGCCTCGCCATCATGCGAGAACACGGGCTGGCCGGCGTAGAAGCGGATATCCGGGGCGCCGGTGACCAGCGGATTGGCGGCAAAGCGCGTATCTTGCAGCGCGTCTTCGACCACCAGCATGTCGCGCTGCGCCACCGCGTGGGTGCAAAACGAGATCGCGCGCGATGTTTCGGTCGCCGCCAGGCCAAGCCGCGATTTGAACCACTGGCGCTGCGCATCGACCAGCGAGACCAGCGCGATCGGCATCGCCAGCGTGGCGGCCGCCAGGCGGGTGAGGCGGTCGAAGCGTTCTTCCTGCGGCGTGTCGAGCACGCGCAGGGCGCACAGCGCGCGCACGCGCCTGGTATCGTCGAAATGAGGTGTTGCGATGGTCATGAGGCTTTCCGGTCGCCGGCGCCAGGCGTCGGTATTTTGCAACAGTGCAAAGGACCGGCGGGAGCGTGGCCGGGAAAAATGCTGGTACGAGGTGGACGCAAAGGCGCTTTTGGGACCTGTTCCTGCCGCAATAACGGCTGCGTTCACTATACCAAAATTCCTGTGCAGAATATATTTTCTTCCCAATGATATATTTTACTCAACCTTCGTATTGAGAATCATTTCCATTTGGAGTAAGATGCGGCCGTCTCCCCAGTCCCACGGGCGAGTTGAAAGCCAGTATGTTGCTTGCCCTAGCCTTGATCCTGACGCTGCTGTCCGCCGCGTGCTGCAATTTCAGCACGGCCAGGGCCGAACCACGCCTGCCGGCCTTGGCCGGCTCGGTGCTGTGCGCGGCGCCGCTGGTGCTGGCCGTGCTGGCGCTGGCCGCCCGCATGAGCACGTTTACCGCCATCCTGACCGTGCTGACGGTATGGATGATCGCCTTGCCGCTGGTCGGCCTGCTGCGCGCCTTGCATAAAGCGCGTGCGGGGAGCGCGCATGGCTAAGGACACCATCCGGCGCGACCGGGTTTTGCTGCACAACGGCCTGCTGGCCCTGGTGCTCGGCTATCCGCTGGCGATCGCCGCCAGCGGCGTGCTGCACCAGTTGATGCGCTTTCTCGGCGCC
Source organism: Massilia genomosp. 1 (assembly GCF_011682185.1). NCBI lineage: Bacteria > Pseudomonadati > Pseudomonadota > Betaproteobacteria > Burkholderiales > Oxalobacteraceae > Massilia > Massilia genomosp. 1. The sequence continues at coordinate 8,476 of NZ_WHJF01000088.1, read as the reverse complement.
GGCCCGGTGGTCGGGCAATTGACGATGTGGGTGGTGTATCCGCTCTGGGTCGCGGTCATCGCGCTGGCGTTCCTGTTGCCCAGCAAGCGCGCCTGCTGGATCTGGCTGGCGCTGGCCAACGCGCTTGCCGCGATCGCCTGCTACCTCTTGATGCAAGCCGGCGGGAGCGCCGCATGAAGGCCGACATCGTGCGCACCTACAAAGTGGTGCATACCTGGGTCGGCATCCTCAGCGGCGTGATGCTGTTCATCGCGTTCTACGCCGGCGCCTTTACCATGTTCAAGCCCGAAATCGGGCGCTGGGCCGAAGCGCAGCCGGATGCCCAGCAGGGCGCCAGTTCGCCGCTCGACCCGCTGGCAAGCGCCTTTTTTGCCGCGCGCGACCCGGTCATCGGCAGCGCCGTGCTGGTGCTCGACCCTGAACGGCCCGGATACGGCCGCATGCGCTACTTTGATAAGCAGGGCGCGACCTGGCAGGTCACGCTGGACGCGGCCGGCCGCCTGCAAACGACGGCCGCGCAGACCGGCCCGGCCGGCCACTTCGTCGACGAGGTGCACCGCAACGGCGGCTTGCCGCTGGCCGGCGCCGTGGCCGAGCCGGTCATCGGCTTTGTGGCGCTGCTGTATGCGCTGGCGCTCATTTCCGGCGTGGTGATCTTGCTGCCCTCGCTGATCAAGGACTTGCTGCTGCTGCGCATCGGCGCCAATGTCAAACGCTTCTGGCTCGACGCCCACAACCTGATCGGCATCACCAGCCTGCCGTTCCACCTGGCCATTGCCCTGACCACGGCCGGGTTTTGCCTGCACGACTGGGTCTACGACACGCAGGACGCCACCATCGACGCCATCGGCAAGCCGGCCGCGGCGCAAGCGCGCGCCAAGGGCAAGCCCGGGCCGGATACCAGCGCGAACTGGGTGGCGCCGTCGCGCCTGCTGGCCAGCGCCCGCGTGCAGTCGCGTACCTTGACGCCCACCGAACTGACTTACCGTGGCCTGAACAGCCCCACACCGCAAGTGAATATGGGCGGCGAGGACTGGAGCGGCCACATGCGCGCCCCGCGCGCCGGCTTCATGAACTTCAATCCCGTCAGCGGCCAGCTCAACAAAGGCATCAGCCTGCTGCCGCACCAGCAAAACAATTGGGAAGCGAGCCTGTCCGCCATTTTCGCGCTGCACTTCGGCAGCTTCGGCGGCGTGCCGGTGCGCCTGGCCTACGTGGTGATGGGTTTGCTGGGCGCGATCCTGTTCTACACCGGCAACCTGCTGTGGATCGAATCGCGCCTGCGCAAGAACCGCCAGCTGGCCGCGCCGCTGCCGCAGCCGCGCCATGTGCGGGCGGTGGCCGCCCTGACGGTCGGCCTGTGCCTGGGCGCCGTCATCGGCTTGCCCCTGGGCCTGGTGGCGCTGCGCTGGCAGGCGGCGCTGGGGCTGGCCATGCCGGGCATCGGCCTGGCCGTCTTCAACGCCGCGCTCGCCATCGGGCTGCTGGCGGCGCTGGGGAAGGGCGCGGCCTGGGCCGCTTACCGGCTGAGCTTCGCCGCCGCCCTGGCGACCCTGCTGGTGCCGGCGACCAGCGTGCTTGCTTATGTCTTCCCCGGCCTGCCGGTCGGCAAACCGTATGCGGGCGATTACCTGTGGATCGACGGCCTGTCGCTGCTCGGCGGCGCCTTGCTGCTGTGGATGGCGGTGCGGGTGCGCCGGCGCGCGCGCTCGGGCGAACAGCAAAGCGTCTGGCGCGAGCTGGGCGCGGCCATGCCACCCCAGTCAACGAATTCGAACCAAAAAACTTCTCATCAAATGACATCTAACCAAATGGAGCAAATGTAATGCGAGTTGTCCCTGTGTGTGCTTTCCGTACCATTCCCCTGGCCTGCATGACCATGATCGCCACCCTGGCCCTGCCGGCCATGGCCCAGGCGCCTGTCGAGACGATGAAAGAAATCACCGTCAAGGCGGCCGCCGACACGGCCGACAGCCTGCCTGCGGCCGCGCCCGGCGGCAAAGTGGCCAAGGGCGCCCGCCTGGGCGTGCTCGGCAATGTGAGCGTGATGGATACGCCGTTCAACATCACCGGCTACACCGCGCAAACCATCGCCGACCAGCAAGCCCAGACCATCGGCGCCGTGCTCAAGAACGACCCGTCGGTGCGCACCACCACCAATGAAGGCCACATCGTCGAGAACTTCACGATCCGCGGCTTTGGCGTGAGCTCCGGCTCGATGGCGATCAATGGCGCCTACGGCCTGGCCCCGGAACAAAACACCCCGACCGAAATATTCGAGCGCGTCGAAGTGCTCAAGGGTCCCGGCGCGATGATGATGGGCCTGCCGCCTTCGGGCGACGTGGGCGGCGCCATCAACCTGGTGCCGAAACGCGCCGGCGCCACTCCGCTGACCCGCGTGACGACCTCGGTGTCGAGCAAGGCGAACGTGGGCGTGCATGCCGACGTGTCACGCCGCTTCGGCGACGACCAGGCGCTGGGCGTGCGCGTCAACGGCGTGCTGTCGGGCGGTAAAACCTGGCTGGACCACCAGACCCGCCGCCGCGAAATCGGCCACGTGGCCGTGGACTACCAGGGCAAGGGCTGGAACGTGGAAATGGACGCTTACTCGCTGACCAACAAGGTGCGCAAGGGTGCGCCGATGCAGCCGATCATCACCGGCTGGACCCACGTGCCGAAAGCGCCGCACGGCTCGACCAACTTTTTCTACGGCGAAGATGTGTACAGCAACACCGAAACCCAGGGCCTGATCGTGCGCGGCCAGCTTGAACTGGGCGCCGGCTGGAGCGCGTTTGCCTCGGCCGGCACGGCCAAGCACTCGTACGACGGCTTCATCTTCGGCACCCGTCCCGTGTTGCCGGTTTCGGGCGGCGACAGCGGCAAGGCCACCGGCACCGCCTACAATTCGTGGGGCGAGTACGAAACCACCACCGCCGAAATGGGCGTGCGCGGCCAGTTCAATACCGGCGCCATCGCCCACAAGGTGACCGTAGCGGCGAACGTGATGAATTACGAAGGCGGCGGACGCGGCAACGGCACGGCGCCGATCGTCAGCAACATCTACAACCCGACCCCGATCACCATGCCGGCCGGAAAGGACGGCTCGACCTACAACCCGGTCAACGATGATGTGCTGACGGCGCTGAGCGTGGTCGATTCGCTCTGGTTCGCCGACGGCAAGCTGCAATTGACGCTCGGCCTGCGCGCCCAGAAAGTCAATCAGAAACTGAGCAACTACGAAGAAACGGCGCTCACCCCGCTGGCCGGCGTGGTCTACAAGCCGTGGGGCGAGAATGTGTCGCTGTACGCCAACTACGTCGAAGGCCTGAGCGCCGGCACCACGGTCAAGGCGCCGTATGCGAACGAAGGCGAGACCTTCAAGCCGTACAAGTCGAAGCAGCTTGAGGCGGGCGTGAAGTGGAGCATGAATACGCTGACGCAAACCCTGAGCGTGTTCCAGATCAGCAAACCGGCGCTGATCGACACGAACAATCGCGTGGCGCCGGACGGCGAACAGCGCAACCGCGGCGTGGAATGGAATGTGTTCGGCAAGGCCGGCAACAACATCAGCCTGCTGGGCGGCGTGGCCTACACCAAGGCCGAGCAGACCAAGACCGCCAAGGGCCTCAACGAGGGCAAGGCGCAGTTCGGCGTGCCGCGTCTGACGGCCAATATCGGCGTCGATTACGCGCTGGCGGCGGTGCCGGGGCTGGAACTGAGCTCGCGCATCAATTACACGGGTTCGCAGTGGCTGGCGGCGGATAACAGCCTGAAGCTCGACTCGTGGACCACGCTCGACCTGGGCGCGAAGTATGCGACCCGTTTCGGCGCCATGCCGGTGGTGTTGCGCGCGTTTGTCACCAACGTGGCCGACAAGGAATATTTCGAGGGCGCGTGGGGAGCAGGGCGTTTGAACCTGGGCGCGCCGCGCGCGATCAGGCTGTCGGCGGCGTTTGATTTCTAAGCGCTGATGGTTGACCAGGCCCGCTTTTCAGCGGGCCTTTTTTTGCAGGTGGACCGGTTCGATGATTGATTTTCAGACGGTACGCAGTCAACTTGCCAAGGAAGTGATGGAATGCGTGCATGACGTGATCGACCTCGATCCGGCATCGGCGCATGACGGACGTGTCGATGCGGCCGGCGCCACGCGCTTGGGTTGGGTGGCAAGCACCTTCAACGACTTCGTGGCGTGCGTGGCGCAAGACGGCGACGATCTGCATCGCTACGGTTAAGCTGGCGCCCGGGAGCATCTTCTCGGCTGCCGCCGGGCACATGTTGATTATCCGAGAAAAGGAAATGTATGGGAATATTGACCGATGTCGTCATCGCGCGGCCGGATGAAGCGCAAGCCATCGGCCTGCCGGATTATCCGGCCGAGTCATGGACGACGCTCGACATGAAGGGCATCCTTTATGAAGACTTCGGGACGCTGTACGACGTCATTGCCGGCACACCATGCGATGGCGATCTGGAGCGGTTCCTGCCTTTCGTCGCCGGCGACAAGGACGACGGTCCGTGGGTGTTCCGGTTTGACGATGACATACTGAGCGCGCTCGCCGCCATTCCCGCAGGCGCGACCGAACAGGTGGCGGCGGCCTGGGCCGCCTCCGAAGGCTTGCAGATGGGGGACTGGTCGGTCGAGGACGCCAGCGCTGTGATCGTCGGCCTCGTCGATCTTGCGTGTCAGGCCAGGAAAAATGACCTGGCGATGTTTGTCTGGACGTCGCTGTAACGCCGCATTCGGCATCAGGGGAACGGTCATGCGACTGGTCTATGAATCCGATGGGAAGAAAACTTCCTGGTGGACCCCTGGTAAGACCGTGTCTCATCCATGCGTCTTTACGAAAGCGTCGCCGTTTGTCCGCGGCGCCATCCCCGTCGTAGAATCGCTTGCTCATCGGCAGCGCTACCCGCGCCGCCGGAACCGTCAACCCCTTCTCTACAGAGACTCATGCACCCACTCCGCGCCACCGTCCTGGCCGCCATCCTGGCCTCCTTCGCCTCCAGCGCAAGCGCCGCCGACGACCCCGCCACCGAGAAGAAAAATGGGATGTCAACCATCCCCCCGGCCCGGCCGGCACCGTCAGGATCGACACCGCCACCGGCACCTGGATGAGCGTCGACGTCAGCCCGGACGGCCAGCAGATCGTGTTCGACCTGCTGGGCGACCTGTACCTGCTGCCGATTGCCGGCGGTGAAGCCAAGGCGCTGACCCACTCGATGGCCTGGGAAATGCAGGCGCGCTTTTCGCCCGACGGCAAGCAACTGGCCTATATGTCGGACGCGGCCGGCGGCGACACCATCTGGACCATGAATGTGGATGGCAGCGGCGCGCGCGAAGTAAGCAAGGAAAAGTTCCGCCTGCTGAACAACCCGGTGTGGCATCCGAACGGCAAGTTCATCGCCGCGCGCAAGCATTATTCCGGCACCCGCTCGCTCGGTTCCGGCGAAATCTGGATGTTCCACACCCAGGGCGGCGGGGTGCAGCTCAACGACAAGCCGAACTGGCAGAAGGACCTGGGCGAGCCGGCGTTTTCGCCGGACGGACGCTACGTCTACTACTCGCAGGACACCACCGGCGGCACGGTATTTGAGTACAACAAGAATTCCAACGCGCAGATTTACCAGATCTTCCGGCGCGACCTGAAAGAAGAAAAGACCAAGCCCTTCGTGAGCGGCCCGGGCGGCGCGGTGCGGCCGACCCCGTCGCCGGACGGCAAGTACCTGGCCTTCGTGCGGCGCGTGCGCAAGCAGTCGACCCTGTTTCTCAAAGACTTGAGCACTGGAATCGAAACGCCGGCCTGGAGCGGACTGGAACGCGACCTGCAGGAAGCCTGGGCCATCCACGGCGTGTATCCCGCGTTCAGCTGGATGCCGGGCAGCAAAGAAATCGTGGTCTGGGCCAAGGGCAAGATCTGGCGGGTCGATCCCTTCGCCAGGTCGGCCAGGGAGATCCCCTTCCACGTCAAGGACACGCGCGAGGTGCGCGAAGCGCTGCGTTTCCCGCACGCGGTCGCGCCGGACCAGTTCGACGTGCGCCAGCTGCGCTGGGTCAAGGTGGCGCCGCAAGGCAACAAGGTGGTCTACTCGGCGCTCGGCCACCTGTACTTGCGCGACTTGCCCAACGGCGACCCGCGCCGCTTGACGCGCCAGGGCGACCATTTCGAATACTTCCCCAAGTTTTCGCGCGACGGCCGGCGCATCGTATTCGCGACCTGGGATGATGCAAAACTCGGGTCGATCCGCACCATCGACCTTGACAGCGGCAAGGAAACCACGCTTACCAGCACGCCGGGCAAGTACACCGAGCCGGCCTTCTCGCCCGATGGCAAGGACGTGGTCTATGTCAAGGGCCAGGGGCGCTTCCTGCCCAGCCCGTGGCACGGGCTCGACACCGGCGTCTACCAGGTCGCCAGCGATGGCAAGGGCAAGCCGGTCTTGCTTACCGACGATGGTCGCGCGCCGCAGTACGGCGCCGACAGCAACCATGTGTATGTCACGCGCACGGCCAGCGCCAACGAAGTCGACAGCATGAGCTCGCTGGTGCGCATCCGCCTCGACAAGAACGAGGAACACGCCATCGTCAAGGGCGAGTTCGTCACCAATTTCAGCCTCTCGCCGGACGGCGCCTGGCTGGCCTACGGCGAGCGCTTCCATACCTGGGTGGCGCCGCTGCCGATGGCCGGCAAGGTCATCACCATCGGCGAAAAGACCGACGCCTTGCCGGTGCGCCAGCTCGACCTTGACGCCGGCGACTACCTGCACTGGTCGGGCGACAGCGCCGCGCTGCACTACTCGCTGGGCGAGCAGCTGTTCACGCGCGAGCTCAACAACGCCTTCGCACCTGGCGACCCGGCCCCCAACAAGGACAAGCTGCGATTGAGCGCGCTGGCGGCCCAGCCGGGCGTGAAAATCGGCTTTCGCGCCCAGTCGGCCTCGCCGCGCGCCACCGTGGTGATCGACGGCGCGCGCATCGTCACGATGAAAGGCGACGAAGTGGTCGAGAACGGGCGCATCGTCATTCGGGACAAGCGCATCGCCGCCATCGGCACGGCGGCCGACGTTGCCGTCCCAAGCGGCGCAACGCGCATCGACGCCCGGGAAAAAGCATCATCCCGGGGCTGGTCGACGCGCACTGGCACGGTACGATGGGCGAAGACGGCATCGTGCCGCAGCAAAGCTGGGTCGATTACGCCGGCCTGGCCTTCGGCGTGACCACGGTACACGATCCGTCCAACGAGACCGGCACCATCTTCACCCACAGCGAGCTGCAGCGCACCGGGCAGGTGGTCGGGCCGCGCATCTATTCGACCGGCACCATCCTGTACGGCGCCAAGGGCAACTTCGCCGCCCCGGTCGAGAGCCTGGACGACGCGCTCACGCACGTGCGGCGCCTGAAAGAGGGCGGGGCGATCAGCGTCAAGAGCTACAACCAGCCGCGCCGCGAGCAGCGCCAGCAAATCCTGGAAGCGGCGCGCCAGAGCGGCATGATGGTGGTGCCCGAAGGCGGTTCGCTGTTCCAGCACAATATGACGATGGTGGTGGACGGTCACACCGGCGTCGAGCATTCGATTCCGGTGGAAGACGCCTACGACGACGTCAAGCAGCTCTGGTCGCAGACCAGGGTCGGCTACACCCCGACCCTGGTGGTGTCGTACGGCGGCCTCGATGGCGAGCATTACTGGTACGCGCGTACCGATGTCTGGCGCCATCCGATCCTGTCGCGCTATGTGCCGCGCGCGGTGCTCGAGCCGCGCGCGATCCGCCGCGAGACCGCGCCGGAAGAAGACTTCAACGTGCATCGGGTGGCGTACACCGCCACGGCCTTGCAGCGGGTGGGCGTGCCGGTCAATATCGGCGCGCACGGCCAGCGCGAAGGGCTGGGCGCGCACTGGGAGATGTGGTCGCTGGTCCAGGGCGGCATGACGCCGCTCGAAGCGATCCGTTCGGCCACGCTCAACGGCGCGCGCTATCTGGGCCTGGACCAGGATGTCGGCTCGCTCGAAGTGGGCAAGCTGGCCGACCTGTCGATCATCGACGGCGACGTGCTCAAGGATATCCGTACCTCTGACCGCGTCACGCATGTGATGATCGGCGGGCGCGTGTACGAGACGGCGACCATGAACGAGGTCGGCGCCACGCCAAAAGCGCGCAAGCCGTTCTTCTTCGAAGGCCTTAACGGAGCCAGCGCGCCGGTGGAAACGGTCAGCCACAGCCACGGCGACGGCCGCTGAGCCTTGCAAGGCGCCGCTTATGGACGCGGGAAAACGACGTTCTGTCCACGTGCCTTGAACGCCCGGCCCCGTCCTGCCGTTTGCGGGGCGGGACGGCACGCCGGGTCATTAATTATGGTGATTAGCGCTGATCTTCAGCTAACCGACACCACGCTTCGGTTCGGTTGCCCGTGGCGACAGCAGCGTACAAGAGGCGCGTCAAGATGGTCGACAAATCGAAGCGCCGGTTAAATCGATACTGA
>NZ_WHJF01000087.1:0-30507 GCF_011682185.1 Massilia genomosp. 1 | reverse complement strand
ATGATTCGGAAGAAGAACTATCCGAGCATCCGCAAGAAGCTTTGGGGCGGCGCGCTATGGTCGCCTTCCTGCTTTGCCGGTAGCTGCGGCGGTGCGCCTATCGCCGTTATCCGGCAGTACATCGAACAGCAGCAGACGCCGCACTAGACGCACCAAACCGGACGGTTGCGCCGTCCGCGCTCTTGACCCCACCCTGAAGGGCGAGGTTTGCCGCGCAACCGATCAAGGAAACCGTTACCGCCTCGGCCAGCTACCAAGCCGAGAAGTACGGTACGGTGTCGGCCTGCATGACGCTGACAGTGCCAACGCCGAAACGGAACCCATGCCCGGGCCCGATGACACTGGTGCTGGAAAGCGTGTACTGGACAGACCTGAGCATCACCGACGTGACCAATAAGGTCACAGCGGCCGCGTATCCGTCGAAGCAGTCGGTCAACTACGGCTCCTGCCCTGCCCTGCCAATTAGGTAAGCGCTTGCGGCGTCTCGCCAGCCGCGCCGAACAGGTCGCGGTAGTGGCGATACCAGTTGCTCTGGAACCGCTGATGCGGGTCGAGACGCCTTTTCCACTCCAAAAATTCGCCGAACGCCGGATGGCAGGCCCGCACCTGGCGCAGGCTGGCCGCTGCCGCATAGGTCAGGTAATAGCTGCCGCCGCGCGCCATGGCCAGGTCGATCAGGCGCCGGAAGGTCTCGTTGGTCGCCTCGATGGCGTGCGCCGCATGCGCCGTGTGCAGGTTGAAGATGACGCAGGCGTAGTCCTGGCGCGCCCAAGGCAGGAAGCTTTCGCGGTCGGCTTCGATCAGGCGGATGGTTCCGTAGATCAGGTCCACGCCATGCTGGCGAAAGTCGGCCGCGGCCTCGCGCATGAAGTCGCACAGGCGCTCGCGCGGCACGTACAGCTCGCCGATCATCTCCGAACCGCAGTGTCCCAGCTTTTCGTCGATGGCGCGGTGGTAGCCGTCCGGGTAGGTGCTTTGCTGGAGCCGGTCGCTCCAGGCCACCTGGCCGTCGGTCGACAGGTAGTGCGCGGCGTACTGCGCAAAGGCGTCCGTCTTGTGGGTGTGGGCCAGTTCCAGCAGGCCGCGCCAGTCCTGTTCCGACAAGTCCTTGCCGGCCGCGCCGAGCGGCGTCGCATCGTCCACCGGCAGGTAGCACGAGAACACGCCGCGCTGCAGGAAGTCGCTGCTGGCCGGGTCGATCGCGAACTGAAAGTCGCCGTAGACGTAGCCGGCATCGATGCGCTGCCCGAAGGCCGCCGGCAAGTCATCGAGGCCGATCACGCTCACGTCCCTTCGCATCTTGCGCCGCGGCGCCAGGCGCAAGGTGACGCTGGCGATCACGCCGAACAGGCCATAGCCGCCAATGGCCAGGTTGAACAACAAGGGGTGGCGCTGGCGGCTGCAATGGTGCAGAGTGCCCTGGGCATCGACCAGCTTGAACGCTTCGACGTCGGCAATGAAGGGCGCCATGCGCAAGCCGCGCCCATGCACGTTGGCCGACAGGCAGCCGCCCAGAGTGAGCGCGTCGGCGCCGGTCTGCTTCTGGCGGATGCTCCAGCCGTGGGATTTTCCTGGCGGCGCCGCGTGCAGATAGTCGATCAAGGCCGGCCACTGCATGCCGCCCTCCACTTCGATCAGGCCGTTGACGTCGTCGAAGTCGAGCACGCGGTTCATGTGGCGCATGTCGAGCAGCAGGGCCGCTTCGCCGAACTGCTGCCCGCCCATCGCATGGCGCGCGCCGCAAATGGCCACCGGCAGATTGTGCTCGGCGGCGTGGGCGATTGCCGCGCTGATGCCGGCCACGTTGCGCGGAGCGATAATATCCGCCACGCGGGTGGCGTTCAGACCGGAATGGACATCGTTCACTAATGGGAAGTCGTTGGAATGGTTCATGGCGGGTTCTCTGGGAAGGCGACCGAATGATTATTGCAGCGGGGAGCACGCAGGCCAACCGCTTCCGTTCGGGTGCCGCCCGACGCTACCAAAGGTAGCGCCGCGTGGGCGCCGCGTACAATGAAGGCACGCGTGTTGAAATTTTTGGAGTCACCTATTCAATCGAGCAAACTCTCCCGCGAGGCATTCGCCATCGCCCTCCGGCATGGACGCGGCTCGGTCGTGATGCACTTGCGCGAGCACGGCATGGACGGCGTCGAGGATCTGGTGCTGGCAGCCTGCCTTACAGAGCAGTGCCTGGACAGCCAGTGCGAGGGCAGCCGCGCCCCGTGGACGTACAGCCTGTTCAAGGGCACGCCGGCCTACCCGCGCTTCGTCGATGCGATCGTGGCGGCGATCCCCCACAGCCTGCGTGATACCGATGGCGACCACCTGCGCGCACTGGCAGGACTGATGGCCCGCGATGGCGACGCGCAGGCTGCGGACGCACTGCGCAGCTTCGTCTGGGCGCAGGACTTCTCCGGCATGCACATTATCGGCGCCGCCGAACTGACGGCAATCGACGGCATGCCTGCCGTGGTCGAAATGGCGCGTCGCCTGGGAACGGTTATCCAGCAGGACCCCGAGGCGTCTGTCGATCTGCTGGGAAATTTGATCGACGATTCCCTTCCGATTGAAACCGTCGTGGCAGAGCTGAAGCGGGTTGCCGCCGGCAACGCGGCGGTAGCGGCGTATGTCGCCAACAAAGATGAAGGCGACGCCATCTACGCCAGGTGGGACTATTCGTATGCCGCACGTCAGGCCGGTGCGTGGAAGCGTCACCAGAGGTTCATGCACAGAAACCCGGTTGAGGTCATCCTGGCGGCGGCCTCCTGCAAGTCGAGCGGCCGTTACCAGTTCCAGGAGTTCGGCCGGCTGGCGAGCAAGGAGGACCTGGACCGCGTGCTCGACCATCTGCAGCTCGAAAGCGACCCGCAAGCATGCGAAAACTTGCTGCTTGTATTCTCCAGCGGCACACTGTCCCACCTGGACGACCGTGTATGGGAACTCGCCAACCACAGCTCGCCCGGCGTACGCCAAGCGGCGGAAACGGCAATGTCTTGCCTCAGCGATCCGCGTCTGCGCGAACTGGCGCGGCAACGCGTTGGCGATCCTGTATTTTCGTTCAAATCTGCGTGGGAGCTCCAACGATTCGACCTAAATTTCGAGCCAGGCGATGAAACGCTGATCCAGGCCGCGCTGGAACGCCAGTCGGTCGACGGGGAAGATGCGTACAAACTTTGCTACTACGCCGTGCAGCTATGCACCGAAGCCAGGTCGCCAGCGCTGGCCGGGGTGGCGCTATGGGTTTACCGTACCAGTCCCTGCACCATTTGCCGCCGCCATGCCGTCGAGATGCTGCTGGAATGGGACTGCCTGCCCGCCCACATCGCAGCCGAATGCCGCTACGACGCCTCGGACGAACTGCGCGCGCTGATGCAAAAAGCATCCTGACACCCGCCTTGCCGGCAGCCGCGCGTGGCTTACAATGCACGCTCCCCTGTTGACCTTTTGGAGTACACCATTCAATCGACCGAACTCTCGCGCGAGGCATTCGCGATCGCCCTACGACATGGGCGCGGCTCCGTCGTGATGCACTTGCGCGATCACGGCATGGATGGCGTAGAAGACCTGGTGCTGGCCGCCTGCCTCGAAGACCAGTGCTTCGACCGTCAGTGCGAGGGCAGCCGCGCCGAGTGGATGTACGGCCTGTTCAAGGGAACGCCAGCATACCCGCGTTTCGTCGGGCCGATCCTGGCGGCGCTGGCCGACAATGCGGATGACCGCGATGGCGACCAGTTGCGCGAACTGGCCAGCCTGATGGGCCGCAATGGCGACCTTCAGGCCGCATCCGCCTTGCGCAACTTCGTCTGGGCGCAAACCTTTTCCGCCGCCACCGTTCTCGGCGCCACTGACATCTGCGCCCTCGACGGCATTCCCGCCGTGCTTGAGATGGCGCGGCGCCTTGGAAGGGTCGTCCAGCAAGACCCCGATGCGTGGGTCGATACGGTCGATCGTTTGATTGACCACACGCCCCCCTTCGACACCGTGTTCGCTGAACTGAAACGGGTGGCGGCTGGCGACGAGGCAGTCGCCGCCTACGTCGCCAGGGAGGAAGCACGGATCGCCAGCGATACCGCGCACGACCGGTCGCACGAAAGCCAGGCTGCGCGCGACAAGCGACGCGGCGAGGAGCTCATGAACCAGAACCCGTGCGACGCCATCCTCGCTGCCGCCACACGCAAGTCGGCCGGACGCGGGCTTTTTCTGCTGTTCGGCCGCTGGGCAGGCGAGGAAGACTTGATCCGCATCCTCGACCATCTGCGTGTTGAACCCGATCCCAAAGTTTCCGAAAAGCTGTTGTGGATATTCAGACGGGCGACGCTGCCGTACCTCGACGAACACGTATGGGAACTAGCCAGCCACAGTGCAAGCGACGTGCGCAACGCGGCTGTCATGGCGCTGTCGAACCTCAGCGACCCGCGCGTGTACGCACTGGGTCGTGAACGTCTCGCCGATCCGCGGTTTTCGAGCGAATTTTCCGAGGAACTCGCGCAATTCAAGAACAATTTTCAGCCAGGCGATGAAACGCTGATCCTGGCCGCCCTCGAACGCCAGTCGGTCGACGGCGACGAAGCGCATGCCCTCGGAAGCAGCGCGGTCGACCTCTGCACCAGCGCCAGGTCGCCAGCGCTGGCCGGGGTAGCGCAATGGGTCTATCGCACCAATCCGTGCAGCATTTGCCGCCGCCAGGCCGTGGAAATGCTGATGGAATGGGACCGCCTGCCCGCCCACATCGCGGCCGAGTGCCGCTACGACGCATCGGAAGACCTGCGCGCGCTGGTCGGCGCAACTCCTTGATGCCCGCAGCCTAAAGGAGGCCGCTCCCTGGCAGGTCCCGCTGTGACACGCGAGCCAACCATGCGCCAGCCGCCGCCAGAACGAGGCCGCTGACGCCCAGCATGAGCGCACCATTGTTGGGCCACCAGGTGGCAGCCGATACGAGCAAACTATAAAAGGCGCTGGTAAACACCATCTGCAGGCGCCCGCGCTCCATAACGAGCATCATTGCGCCGATATACATATTGATGCATCCGATCGCCGTGGTCACCAAAAAGAGGCATGACACAATGCTCTTGCTGGCCAGCGTAAGGTAGTAGCTGGGATTGTGCATCAACGCCACCAGGACCAACAGCAAGTGGGCCGCGAAGAACGCCGCGAGCGCATACGACAGGCTGCGCAGGCGCGTATTGACCCGCCGCGCCGGTAGCGGCGCATTGGGCGCGTGAGGATTGTCCGGTGTCGTCATCGTCGCTCGCTGGCATAGCTTTGTCCAAACACCGAGTATGCGGGCAAACAGCGCCGCTGTACATACCGGCAGGCTGACGCACACCACCGATGTCATCGTCGGCGCCTGAACCGGCATACAATCATCATCTTCTGCGTCATGGTCAACAAACCGGATAATGCTACTTAATCAAGCGCTCATCCGCTTCCCGGCACGGCTGTTCATGCTTTCGCTGGCCGGACTGCTAAGCGCGTGCGCCGGCGTCGATCCGGCCCGGCGCTTGCAGCAGGCCGACGCGCTGGCCACTGCGGTGCGCTGGCAACGCCATTCGGTCCAGGCGGGCGATTTCGCCCTCACCGTCTACCGTCCTGCGTCAATGGCGGCGACAACGCTGACCGTGTACCTGGAAGGCGATGGCCTGGCGTGGCTGAGCGCCACCGCCGTCTCGCCCGATCCCACGCCGGTACATCCGGTGGCGCTGCAACTGGCGCTGCGCCATCCGCATGGCGCGGTGGCGTATCTGGCGCGGCCATGCCAGTTCCAGGGGCCTACCCTGCCCGCCGCCTGCCGCAGCGCGCTGTGGACCGATGCGCGCTACGGTCCCGAGGTGATCGACAGCATGAACGGCGCGCTCGACCAGTTGATGCGGCACGCCGGCGCGCGGCGCCTGGTGTTGGTGGGCTATTCCGGCGGCGGCGCCGTGGCCGCGCTGCTGGCCGCGCGTCGCGCCGACGTGGCCCTGCTGCTGACGGTCGCCGCCAATCTCGATACCGTGGAATGGGCACGTCTGCAGCATCTGTCGCCACTGGCCGCCTCCTTCAATCCGGCCGACCACGCCGCGCGGCTGGCACGCGTTCCGCAGCAGCACTGGGTGGGTGCCGGTGACGATGTGGTGCCGCCGGCCGTGCTGGCGGCCTACGCGGCGCGCTTCCCGGCTGCGGCGCGCCCGCCCGTCACGGTGGTGGCGGGCTTCGGCCATGCCTGCTGCTGGCAAGCCCACTGGACGGACATGGTGACGCCATTCCTGCCGCCCGGCGAATGACGCTGCGCGCTGTTTACCTTACGGGATACCAACTCATTGAACTCCACCAAACTGCAATTCAAGGCGGCACTGGCCGCGCGGCTCGGCGAACCGAGTTCCGATATCGCGCTGCTCAAGCCACTCAAGAACGGTATCAAGATGCTGGACAAGGAAACGAAACAGCAGCTCGGCGAGCTGACGTTCGACTACCTGCGCAACGCCGGCGGCGTGTATGTGGCATGCGAGATCACCGGCGGCGTCGTGCATGAGGTGCTGGCCGGCCTGGCACTGCCTTACGACAGCAATCTGCTCGATTGCGCCACCATGAACTTCAATTCATTGTCGGAAGAACGCAAGGAATTCAGTCACGATATCGGCGGCGTGGTGCGGGTGCATGACGGCATGGATATCGACAGGACCTGCGGCGAGATCATCGAACGCCTGGCCAAATGGCATATTCCCAAGATGGAGCGCCTGCTCGCCATCAGCGAGGGCTTGATCGAGGACGTTCTCGCCTATCCGGATCATTACGCCTATCCGCTGCCGCTCATCGCCATTTGCCTGATCAGGAACGGCTGCCAGGATATCGATGCCGCCCTGGCGCCGTACGCGCGCAACAAGCGCATTACACGCCACCGTCACCTGGACTTTCTGGCGGCACTGAAACAACACCCGCTTCTGGCCAAAGGCTGAAGCGAGGGAGGTAGCGCATGATGGCTTACGCGGCCTTTTGCATGGCAAGCAGATAACCGACGCCCATGAACCGGTGCAGGCGAAAGCGCTGGGTCAGCGGGTTGTAGCCAAGGCCGCGCTGGTCGGCCAGCACCAGGCCGGCGTTGCGCGCCATGCCGGTCAGCTCCGCCGGCTTGATCAGGCGGCTGTATTGATGCGTTCCGACCGGCAGGATGCGCAGCACATATTCCACACCGACGATCGCCATCAGGTAACTGAGCGGGTTGCGGTTGATCGTCGAAAAGAACACCCAGCCGCCCGGCTTGACCAGCGCCGCGCAGGCCTCGATCACCGCCGCCGGTTGCGGCACGTGCTCCAGCATCTCCATGCACGTGACCACGTCGTACTGCGCCGCGTGCCCGTCCGCCCATGCCTCGGCGCTGCTGTAGGCATAGTTCACATCGACCCGCTGGCCCTGCGCATGCCAGCGCGCGATCTGCAAAGGCTTCTCGGCCAGGTCGATGCCGGTGACACTGGCGCCGCGGCGCGCCATCGATTCGGCCAGGATGCCGCCGCCGCAGCCGACATCGAGCACCTGCCTGGCAGCCAGGGAGCACAGCGAATCGATCCAGTCCAGCCGGTGCGGGTTGATGCGGTGCAGCGGCTTGAACTCGGACTGTTCATCCCACCAGCGCGTGGCGAGATTGTCAAAGCGCGCCAGTTCGGCCGGGTCGGCGTTCGGGTGAAGCCCGCAAGTCGGTGTGTGCATGGTCGTGCTCCGTAAAGTGATCTTAATGAGGGATTACCAGTTGCCGCGCCAGCGGTTCCAGCGATACAGCAGGCGCGCGAGAACCTTGTACAGCGGCCCTGCCAGCCAGTGCATCGAGCGCACCAGGCGCGCCAGCGGCCGCTGCCCCGGCGTGGCCGCCCACAGCGCGGCAAAGGCCTGGGCGCCGACCAGCATGCGCCCGCTGGCGTCGCGCACATGCAGGCGCTCGCGCAGCGCTTCGATATCGATCCCCAGCTGCGCGGCCAGTTCGGGTTCGGCGTGTACATCGCGCCACTCGATGGCGCAGCCCTGCATGCGTTCACGCTGGCCGCGTATGCCGGCGTCGCACACCGGACAGGCGCTGTTGTAGTAGACGACAGCCTCGGTGGCCGCTGGCTCGGGAGTTGGCATGGCGTTCTCGCAATCGGAAAGTGGGTTGGTGCGGCCATTATGCACCATATTTAGCCAACTAGCTAATTACCTAATTAGGAAAGCATGGTGTATCATGGCGTTTTACCGTCCACCAGGCGCACTGCATATCATGGATCAAATCTTCGCCGCCCTGGCCTCGACCCCACGCCGCAAAATCCTGGCCTACCTGTCCGAAACGGAGCTGTCGGCCGGCGAGATCGCGGCGCGCTTCGAGATGACCAAGCCATCGTTGTCGAAGCACCTGCGCATTCTCGAATCGGCAGGCCTGATCGCCGGCGACAAGCGCGGGCAATTCGTGTTCTACCGCCTGCAGGGCGACAACCTGGCCAATACGCTGGCCTCGTTCATGCAGGCGGTATGCCCGGTCTCGCAAGAACTCAAGCACGAAAGCCGCGCGCTGGCGCGCAAGAAGGCGCCCAAGGAGTAAACCGTCCGCGATCGGCCGCTATGCGATTGACGCCGTTGCCATTACAATCACAGCACATCTCCGGATTGGTCCGGCATTTGCCAAGTGGATCTCAATGAGCGACGAACTGGTACGCGCAACGACAAGCCTGTGTTCGACCTGCAAACGCAGTGTGGACGCCACCATCTGGCGCAGCGAGGGCCGCGTGGTCATGCGCAAGCGCTGCCCCCTGCACGGCGCCGAAGAAGTCGTCGTCTCCTCCAACGCCTCCTGGTACGACGCCATGATGAACGAGGCGCCGGTGCTCACGCCGCCCACGGACGCCGCGCCGGCCAGCCAGGGCTGCCCGTTCGACTGCGGCCCCTGCACCAGCCACGAACAGCAGGTCCTGCTGCCGATCGTGCCGATCACCTCGGCCTGCAATCTCGATTGCCCGATCTGCTACACGCACAACCGCAACGAAGGCGCCTTCCACATGTCGCAAGACCAGCTGCGCGCCATTCTCGGGCACATGCGGCGGGCAGACCCGAGCAACCGCATGATCAACCTGACCGGGGGCGAACCGACCCAGCATCCCGACTTCGAGCGGCTGGTGGAACTGTGCCACGCCGAAGGCATCAACCGCATCACCATTTCCACCCACGGCCTGCGTTTTCTCAAGGATGAATGGCTGCTCGAACGGCTGGCCGCGCTGGACGCGCGCATCGTGCTGTCGTTCGACTCGTTCACGCCGGGGACCAATATCGACATGTTGGGCGGGAATTTTTACCAGGCGAAGATGCGGGTGCTGGCCCTGCTCGAAAAATACAAGGTCGACACCACCCTGCTGCCGGTGCTGGCACGCGGCAGCAACGACCATGAAGTGGGTGCGTTCGTGAAGCTGGCGCTGGAAAAGGACTTCATCCGCAGCGTCGAACTGCACACGATGACCTTCACCGGCCAGGGCGGCGCGCGTTTCGACCGGCGCGGCCGCTACACCACCTACGACGTGCTGGCCGACCTGGAACAGCAGACCGGCGGCGCGCTGCGCATCAGCGACTTCGTGCCATCGCCATCGAGTCATCCGATGTGCTACCTGATCACCTACATGCTGCGCCTGGACGACGGCCGCTGGCTGCCGTTCACCCGCTTCATGGAACGCGCCGACCTGCGCGCGCTGCTGACCGGCACGCTGTACCTGGAACCGACGCCGCAGGTGGAACTGCGCCTGCAGGACGTCATCACGCGCCTGTGGGCCGGCGAGATGGAAAGCCCCGACAGCGACATGATCCTGGCCACCCTCAAGGGCCTGCTGGCGCGCATGTTCGCGCCCGGCCTGTCGACCGAGCAGCGCATGCGCATCGGCGAACAGTGTTCGAAAGCGATCTATGTACACTCGCACATGGATGAAGAAACCTTCGACACCGACCGTATTCGCCAGTGCTGCGTGGGCATCCGCGAGCCGGACGGGCGCAACGTGCCTTCCTGCGCCTACAACATCCTGTATCGCGACCGCGACACGCGCTTTTCGGTGGCGCCCGGCGCACCGGTGGCCACCCTGGGCAGCGGCCGGCTGAGCGTCGCATGAACGACCGGCACGACATCTTGCGCGCGCTCGACCTGCCGGAAGAAGCCATTCCCCAGTTCCTGGCGCACGTCGCGCAGTTCTGCCAGGACCACGGCGGCCAGCGCCGGTATGGCGAGCTGCTTGCCCTGCTGGCGCGCTACCAGGCGGAAGTCGATCCGTGAGATACAACGGCTTGCAGCTGGTGATCGGCCTGGCCGTGGGTAAGCTCGACGACCCCTGGTTCAACCGTTTCCACGATGCGCTGGTGCTGGGCGCGATCCGCGAAGACATCACCTGGATGCCGCGCCGCCGGAAAATCCGGGAGCACTGGTCGCTCAGCCACTTTTCGGGCCGCCATCTCGGTGGCGGCTTCATTCCCTTCCTGACGGCGAGCGCCCCGGCCAAGGCGCAGGAGTATGTCGAGCGCGCGGTGACGGCATGGCGCGCCGGCCAGCACGCGCGCGCCTTTGTGCAACTGGGGATGGCCTCGCACCTGGTGATCGACATGGCCTGCCCGGTCCACGCCAGCCGCGTGGCGCACCTGACCGACGGCTACGAGTGGTACGTCGAAGCCAACGGTGCGCGCCTGGCGGCGCTGCCCTTCGACGTGCCGCGCCAGTACGCCAGCGCGCATGACGCGGCCGCCGGCCTGGCCGCATTCACGCGGCGCTTCGCGCCCGACCGCACCAACCACCACTGGGGGCGCCTGCTCAAGCGGCTCGGCCTGCGCCGCTCGCTCACGCGCGCCGAATTCGCCGCCCAGGCCGACCACATCATCCCCACCGCCGCCGGCCACCTGGCGGCGGTCTACCTGACCTTCATCGAAGCGACCCGCTCTTGAAAAAAATCCTGTTTGCCGTGTTGTTCGCGCTGACCGTCTATCTGACCGTGCGATTTTTCTCGCATGCCAGCGGCGCCAGCCTCGGTGGCGTGCTGGCCCTGATCGGCACCATTACCCTGCCCTTGTGGCTCGGCCTTGCCGCCCTGACCTGCCTGTTCTATATGCTGGACTGGATCCGCCTGCGCAGCATGCTGGCGGTGCTCGGCCATCCGCTGCGCTTTGCACAAGGCCTGCGCCTGACATGCGTGAGCTACTTCGTCACCAGCATCACGCCCAGCGCCGAACTGCACACCCCGGCCATGATGTTCGTGCTCGGGCGCCAGGGCGTGCCGATACCGCATGCGCTGGCGGCGTCGGTCAGCAAGAGCATTTACATGACCTTGTGGATTTGCCTCGTCTCGTGCCTCACGCTCACCTTCGGCCACGCCATTCCCCTGCCGGCGCCCTTGCAGGTCGGCCTGCCGCTGCTGACCGCCCCGCTGCTGGGCATCGCGCTGCTGCTGGCGCTGATGGCGTTTTTTCCGGGACCGGTGATGCGCTGGACCGAACGGCGCGCCGGCGCCATGAAAGATGGCGGCCTGTGGCAAAAGACGCTGCTCGGTATCGGCCAGAGCGCGCACGCCATTTCCGCCATCGGCAAGTCGACCGATGTGCAGCATCTGGTGTGCCACCTGGCGTCGGTGGTCTTTTTGCTGACCTACGTGGCGATCGGGTCGCTGCTGGCCACCCACTTCGGCTTTACGCTGACCTGGCTGCAAGCGCTGACCATTTTTTCGACCAGCCTGATGATCGCCTACCTGGCCCCGGTGCCGGGCGCGATCGGCGTGGCCGAGGTGGCGACCAGCTACATGCTCGATGCCGCGCTCACGCCGCAGGGCATGGCGGTGGCGGTGACCTTGCGCGTGCTGTGCTGGTACCTGGTGGCCGTTCCCGGCGCGCTGGTGCTGGCGCGCGAGTTCCGCCTGGCGGGCGCGTGGAAGCTGCCCAAGGTGTTCAGCTAGCGGTGGTTCGCATGGCACGGTTCCAGAGCCAGCGCGCCGCATGCAACTGCGCCAGCATCAGCACCAGGTTCAACGCCCGTATCGGCCAGCCCGACGGAAGCAAGCCCGCCAGCGGGTCCCAAGGGCGAAACGCCAGGTTGACGTTCATGCTGTCGGGCGTACACGCCTGGCTGAGCGCAACGAGCAGCTGGTAAATCGCCAGCGCGACCCACGGAACGGCAGCCGGGATGCGCTTGCCGCGCCACGCCAGCGCCCCCAGCACCGGCGCCGACGCATGCAGCAGGAACGAGGCGGGCGAGGTATGGCCGCCGGCCGCCACATGCAGCACGTAGGCCGGCAAGGCGATGGCGCCCTGGCACAGCAAGCCTGTAACGATCAGCGGCGCGGCATTGGCGACCAGGCCCAGCGCCAGCATGGTGCTGGTCACATGGCACATCCACAGCAGTTCGGGCGCCAGCCCGTCCTGCGTCTTCTGCACCGCCAGGATGACAAGCAACAGCATCAGATAGATGCCGCCGGCGCGCTTCATCCCAGTCCGCCCGTGAGCGGGAACTGGGCGCCGTTCAGGTAGGTGTTTTCCAGCGCGAGCCAGCGCAGGCCGCGCGCGGCCTCGACACAGGTGCCGGTGCGCCCGAGCGCGGAATAGCGGCGGTACGATTCGCGCAGCTTCGGGTCGAGCGCCGCCGCAATGCCGCCATCGAGCACGCCCACCACAGCCAGGTTCACCAGGATGCCCTTGGGGCCGAGCTCCTTGGCCAGCGCCAGGGTCAGGCCCCACAAGGCGGCCTGGCTGGCCGCGTAATGGGCGGGCGCGGGAACCGGCTGCAAGCCGTCCAGGGCGGCGACCAGCACCAGCGCACCGCGCAGGCCGCGCCGCGCCATCTGCTGCGCGCACAGCAGCGCGGCGCGTCCATGCACCGCATGCACCGCGTCCCACGACGCCGCCGTCAGCGCGCCCAGCAAGGCGATCGGCGCCACGCCGGCGCAGTGGACCACCACCTCGGGCAGGCGGCCGTCGCGCGCGAGCGCATCGAACAGCAGCTCGACCGCGTCGGCCTGTTCGAAATCGGCCGCGTAGGCCGCGCAACCGAGTTCGTCGCCGATGGCGGCGGCAAGCGCGGCGCGCCGGCAGTACGTAAACACCACATCGGCGCCGCTGCGTTTCAGTTCGCGCAGCAGGGCCGAGCCGAGGGCGCCGCTGCCGCCCAGTACAAGTACGCGTTTCATTGAAGTTCCCACAGGAAGTCGAGCGCCTCGCGCAGCGCACGCACGCACGCCAGCAGTTCGTCGTCGGATATCGTAAACGATGGCTGCACGCGCAGCACCTGCCACGCGTGGCCGCAAATCTGCGAGATGTAGCCGGCCTTGTACAGCCGATGCACCAGCAGCATGCCGATGGCCGGCTGCGCCGCCAGTTCGGGCACGCCAAGGTAGTCGAACTGGTAGCAAGGATGGTCCGGCGCTTCCAGCTCGACGCCCAGCATCAGGCCTTCGCCGCGGATCGCCTTGACCAATGGCGACGGCATGACGAAGTCGTCCAGCGCCGTGCGCAGCAAGCGGCCCTTGCGTTCCACATCGGCCAGCATGGCGTCGTCCAGCAGGTCGAGCGCAGCCAGGCCGGCCACGCAAGCGAGCGCGTTGCCGCTGAAGGTGGACGCATGCGCCTCGGCCAACGCGAACTTGCCGTACACGCCGTCAAAAATCGGGCGCCGCGTAAGCATCACCGACAGCGGCATCAAGCCGCCGCCCAGCGCTTTGCCGAGGGTGACCACGTCGGGCCGGCGCGGCCAGTCCTGGCTCGACAAAAAGCGCCCGGTGCGTCCAAGGCCGGTCTGGATTTCGTCGGCCACCAGCAGCACGCCGCGCTCGCCCGTGCCGTGGCACAGGCGCGCCAGGTACGCGGCATCGGGCAGGCGCACGCCGGCTTCGACCTGGATCGGTTCGAGCACGATGGCGGCAAGCGACGGATCGGCCAGCGCGTCGTCGAGCGCCTGCATGTCGCCGAACGGCAGCGCGTCGACCATCGGCAAGTGCGGGCCGAAAATGTCGCGGTAAGGGCCGGCCTGCATCATCGCCACGCTGCCGAAGGTACAGCCGTGGTAGGCGCCCTCGATGCAAACGATGCGCGGCCTGCCGCTGGCGCCGCGCACCAGCTTGAGTGCCGCCTCGACCGCCTCGGCGCCGCCGTTGGCGAAAAACGCCGCGTCGTAGCCGGTGCGCTGGTGCAGTCGGCTGGCCAGCAACCCGGCGTAGGGGCTGATGCCCGATGGGTAGAACGACGGCGCGCGGCCACGCAGGAACTCCATCAGCGCCGCCTCGATCGCTGGCGGGCGATGGCCGAACGCCTGCGTGCCCCAGCCGGCCAGCAGGTCGATGTACGGTTTGCCGCCGCTGTCGATCAGGTGGCCGTGCTCCACGCGTTCGAGCAGATAGGGTTCGCTGCAAAGGCGCGCGCGCATCGATACCAGCGGGTTCACAAACGCGCGAAAATCGTCGTAGCCCTGGTGCAGCAGTGCGTCCATCACAAGCCTCCGTCGAAGGTCAGGCGCGCGCCGCTCATGAAGCTGTTTTCATCCGACACCAGCCAGGTGACCAAAGCGGCGGTTTCCTCGAGCGTGGCGGTGCGCCCCAGCGGGCAGTGCGTGGTGTAGTCGTCCAGCCGGTACTGGGGCGCCTGCTGGCCCATGCCCGCTTCCAGCAAGCCGGCCGACAGGTCGTTGACGGCAATCCCGTAGCGCCCCACCTCCTTGGCCAGCGCGCGCGTGAAGCCCTGCAGGCCGGCCTTGGCCGCCGCGTAATGCACGGGCGATTCGACGATGCGCTCGCCGGCAATCGAGCCGATATTGAGGATGCTCCCTTTCTTGGCCCGCAGCATGGGCCGCAGCGCGGCGCGCGAGAAGATGTACGCGCCCTTCAGGCAGGTATCGAGCACCAGGTCCCAGTCGTCTTCTTCCAGCAAGGCGATCGGCAGCACCTGCATTACGCCGGCGTTGTTGACGAGGATGTCGAGCCCCTCCCACTCGGCCACGATGGCGTTGACGGTGTTCCTGGCGTGGGCCGCATCGGTGACCGATCCCTTGAACACCAGCGGCTCGGCGCCCAGCTCGCGCAGCATGGCGCGGGTGACTTCGACCTGTTCGTCGTCTTTGATGTATGTGAATGCCACGCGCGCGCCGGCGGCGGCGAAGGCCAGGCAGATGGCGCGGCCCAGGTTGCGCGAGCCGCCGGTTACCAGGCAGCGTTTTCCCGCCAGCCGCAATGGCGGCGCAGGGGTGTCGGAGTCGATCACAGGGTGTTCCGTTTCATGGTTCATTGGGAGCGCATGCGCGTGGAGAGATCGGCCAGCGAGCGCATGGTCGAACCCTGCCCCAGCGCCTGGGTAAAGCCGCGGCACAGCGTCCAGCAATCCTGGCAGCGCGCCACGGAGTCGAGTCCCTTCATGCGGCCGACAATCTGCGCCAGCGCTTCCTCGCGCACATTGCCGACCACCGAATCGATGCGCTCGATGCAGGGCGAGACGTTACCGAGATGGTCGATATTGAATGACTGTTCGCCGGCGTGGCAGGCCGGCATGGGGCCGCGCCCGACAAAGGCGTCCATGCGTTCGAGGTAGTCGCGGAAGGTGCGCAAGTGCGGGTAGCGCTGCCACAGGTCGAGCATCCTGGCGCTGAGCGACACGTCCGGCAACTGGTCCTGGTCGCTCTTGCCGCGCCTGAAACCGTCGGTCGAGAGCAAGGTGACGCAGTGACCGACGCCGCGCGCCGCGCTCATTTGCAGCAGTTTTTCGAGGTCGTCCTGGTTTTCCTTCATCAGGATCGTCATCACATGCACCTGCGCGCCGCCGTGGGGCGCATGCGCCAGCAAGGCGTCCACGGCGCGCCAGGCCTGGTCAAACGCGCCGTCGAGCCGGCGTTTCCGGTCGTGGCGCGCGGCGTCGGCAAAGTCGATCGACACGCCCACCTGCGCCACCCCGGCCGCAAACAGCCCTTGCGCCTTGGCGTCATCGACAAACCAGCCGTTGGTGTACAGGACCGGCGCATGGCGCTGCGCAAACGCCCGCACGATCTCGATAATGTCCGGCCGCAGCAGCGGTTCGCCCCCTTCGACCGACACCAGGAAGGTGCCGATCTTCGCCAGTTCGGCCGCCACGCGCTGGTAGTCGGCCACGGTCAGCTCCAGGCGCGGGGCGACGCCGTTCGGCCAGAAGCCGCAAAACGAACAGCGCATATTGCAGCGATTGGTCACCTGCACCAGTACCTGGAACGGATGCTTGCGCAAAACGCCGCCCACGAAGCGCAGGTCGCGGCTGGTGCGGGCCAAGAGGCCCGGGCCTTTCAGAATTGCCATCCACCCCTCCATTGCGCGCCCGCGCGGCGCGTGACGTCCGCCACGATGGGCGCGATTGAGCGATAGTCGTCGAGAATCGCACCCACCGCCTCGACCACCGCATCGATGTCTTCCGCGCCGATGGTCAGGGGCGGCTCTAAGCGCAGCACGTTCCAGCGCGACGACGCGGGTTGCGCCAGGATGCCCGCTTCCAGCAGCCTGACCGCGACCCACTGGCCGAACATGCCTTCCGAAACCTTGTCCACCAGTGCGGGCGCCAGCTTGTCGAGCCAGGAACTGCCGGTCGGGCCGAATTCGATCCCGACCAGCAGCCCGCGCCCACGCACTTCCTTGACCAGCGGGTGCCCGCGCAGGCGTTCGCGCAGGCCGTCCAGCAGGCGCGCGCCTTGCCGGGCACTGCGCGCGACCAGGTCTTCTTCGCCGATCAGCTCCAAGGTCCTGAGGGCGGCGGCGCAAGCGAACGCGTTGCCCTGGTAGGTGGAGCTGTGCAGGTCGAAGCGCCCGGCGCCGCCGTAGGCCTTGTCGAACAGCGCGCGCGAGGTCACCGCCACGGAGATGGCGGCCAGCCCGCCGGAGAATGCCTTGGCAAGGCACAGCACATCGGGCACAAAGTCTTCCGCCTCGTGCGCGAACAGCGTGCCGGTGCGACCAAGGCCGGTCTGGATTTCGTCAAGCACGAGCAGCGTGCCGCGCGACCGGCACAGCGCTTGCGCGGCGCGCAGGTAGCCGGGCGGCGCCAGCACCACGCCGCCTTCGGCTTGCAGCGGCTCGACCAGGAAGGCGGCCGGCTTGCAGGCCTTGAGGGCGCGATCGAGCGCATCGAGGTCGCCGAAGGGCACGCGATGGCAGCCGGCCAGCAGCGGCTCGAACGGCTGGCGCAGGCGTTCGGCACCCATCACCGACAAGGTGCCCAGCGTGGTGCCATGAAAGCCGCCGTCGCACGAGACAAAGTCGCTGCGGCCGGTGGCGGCGCGCGCCAGCTTCAGGCCCGCCTCCACCGCCTCGGCCCCGCTGCTGGCGAACAGGCTGATCTCGAGCGGCGCGGCCAGCCGCTTTGCCAGCGCCTCGGCCAGCGCCGCCGCGCCCGCCGCCGGCCCGGTATGGCAAAAGTGCAGCACCTGCTCGTCGAGCAGCTGGTGCAGGCGCGCGATCAGTGCGGGATGATTGTGGCCCAGGTTGACCGAGCCGAAACCGGCCAGGCAATCGAGATAGCGCCGCCCCTCGCTGTCCCACAGCCACACGTCGCTGGCGCGCACGAACACGCGCCCGTAACCTAGCACCCCGAGCAACTGGATGAAGGAGGGATTGATGTACTTCGCGTAGGTTTGCGAGACCGGGTGTTCGCTTTGCTTCATGCGGTTCCCAATCCGAGTTCGGCGCGCAGGCGCGCATCCGACGAAGGCCGCCAGATTTTCTGGTCGAGCCAGAAGTGGTGGCAGAACAAGCCCCAGTACAGCGCCAGGAACACCTGGGCCGATGCCGATCCGGGCGCCGCACCCACCGGCGCCCCGCCGCGCGCCACGTTAAGAAGCACGTACAGCAGCGACGCCGCCAGCATGAGGGCATACGCCAGCACCGGCCCCGCCGCCCGCGCCGGTTTGACGCGGCGGCGTTCGGTGGCGATGACGATGCCGATGTACTGCAAGCCGTGCAGCGTGCCGCCGACGATGGTCGCCGCCATGAACACCTGCTCGGTGGTGAGCGGGTTCGCCAGCAGCGGCTCGCGCATGCCGACCGCGAACAGCGAGAACAGGGTTGTGCCCACCGCGACCACGAGGCCGAACACGCCGGGCAGCACCGCGCTGCCGCGACGCCAGCGCCGCACCAGCAGCGCGGCCCACCACAGCATGGCCGCCGCCAGCAGCGCGCCCAACGCGGCAATCGCAGCGGCGCCCCAGCTTACGCGCCGCGCCAGGTCCAGGTTGGCCGGATGCGCCAGCGCGAGCAGGCCAAAGGCGACCCACAAGATGCCGTGCAACAGGCGCGTATCGGCCTTGCGCGCGACGGCGTCGGCCTCGCCCAGGCGCTGGTACACCGACAAGATGCCGTGATGCTGGCGCACCGCGTGATGAAAAGACCACAGCGCCACGAAGCCGAGGAACAGCAAGAACGGTTCCGGGCGGCCGCTGATCCAGGTCGCCCCGAGCAGAACGGGGCCGGGCAGCAGCCAGGCGAGGCTGGTCCACAGCAGGCAGCCACGCTCGCGCCGGAAACCGGCGTCGAGGTAGGTGCGCTGCCAGGTGGCGCACAGGTGCGGGCCTTCCACCAGCCAGATCCAGGCGAACCACAGGGGCAGCACGGTGCCCGGTGCGGCCAGCATCAGCAAGCCCGCCGCCAGCGCCACGACGCCGCTTCCAAAAAAGAAGCAGGCGTCGAACAGCGGGCCGCCGATCCAGCGTGTCATTGTGTCAGGCCACGTTGCTGGTGCGCTGTGCGAGTTTGCCGACGACCAGGTGTACGAAGGTCTGCACCGTGAACAGGCTGAGGATCTGGCCCGGATGCAGGCCGGGCTTGATCTGGTCGGCCACTTCGGGCATCAGCTCGCGCAGGCGCGCCAGGCCGGCGTCCGAAATCACGCCCCCGGGCGCGAATTCGTCGTCGGACATGTCGCCGCGCGCGGCGCGTTCCAGCTCGCCGCGCGTGACCTGGATGCCGTAGGTGCGTTCGAGCTTGAACACGATATCGAGAAAATCGAGCGACTCTGCGCCCAGTTCTCCGATGAGGCTGACCGTCGGCGGCACGTCGCCGGCGGGAATGGCCAGCGATTCGCCCACGATGGCGCGCACGGTGTCTTCGATTTCCTGGGGAGTTGTGGTGGTCATCTAATTAGTATCCTCGTCGGTATGTTCATCTTCGAACCAGCGGGCCACGCGGCCCAGCGGTTTGCGCGGTTTTTGTTCGGGTGCGGGGCCGGCCGGGTAACCCAGCGCGATCGCACCGACCATCTGCCACGGCGCGGCGATGCCGAGCAGCGCGCAGATGCGGTCGCGCGCAATCATCGGCCCCGCCATCCAGCATCCACCAAGGCCGCTGGCGTGGGCCTGCAGCAGGAGGTTCATGACGGCGGCGCTGGTGGAGCACAGTTCGGCCTGCATGGCGCCGGCCGTGTGGTACGCCGACGGATCGGCCCCGCCCGAGGCGAGCAGGTTGGCGATCAGGTCGGGGAACTCGCGATACTGCGGGACGATGATCACGGCGGCGCTGATCAAGGGCTCGTGGAAAAAGTCGCCGTAGCTGCCGAAGTCCTCGGCGTGGTGGCCGCGCGCGATGACCGCCTTCATGTCGTCGGCGCGCTCGCGCACCGCTTGGGCGATGGCCGCGCGCAGGCTGCGCGAGCGCACCACGGCAAACTGCCAGGGCTGGCGGTTGCTGGCCGAGGGCGCGCTGGTGGCGGCCATCAGCAGGCGTTCGATGGTCTCGCGCTCGACCGGGCGATCGGAAAATTCGCGCGTGCTGCGGCGCGAGAGAAACCAGTCCAGGGTGCTCTGTTCGTTCATTCCGCCTTGAATCCTCCATCCACATTCCACACCTGCGCGGTGACGTAGCTGGCCTCGTCGCTGCACAGGAAGGCGACCACGGCGGCCACTTCATGCGCGCTGCCGACGCGCTTGAGCAGGATGCGCTTGTTCAGTTCTTCCGGCGCCAGGGCGCGGATGTCGCGCGTCATGTCGGTCTCGATCACGCCAGGCGCGACCGCATTGACGCGAATGCCGCGCGGCGCCAGTTCGACCGCGAGCGCCCTGGTGAACGCTTCGACGGCGCCTTTGGACGCGGCGTAATTGCTCTGGCCACGGCCGGGACGCGTCGCCGCCACCGACGACATGTTGACGATCACCCCGCGCCGGCGCGACACCATGCGGCGCGACGCCTGGCGGCAGCAATTGACCACACCCGAGATATTCACCGAAAAGACATCGTCGAAGTCGGCCGGCTCGCTGGCGCCGAGCAGCGTGTCGCGCAGCACGCCGGCGTTGCAGACGAGGACATCGAGCTGGCCATGCCTGGCGTCGATGTCGGCGAACAGCGCGTCCACCTGCGCCGCATCCGATACATCGGCGCGCGCGAGATAGCACACGCCACCGAGCGCCGCGACCTGACCGGCCACGCTGGCGGCGGCGGCTTCGTCCCGGCGGTAATTGAGGATGACGGTAAAGCCCTTGCGCGCCAGTGCGAGTACGATGGCGGCGCCGATGCCGCGCGAGCCGCCGGTAACGAGTGCGGTTTTCATGGCAGCTCCACGCGGACGATGCCGGCCAGGCCCGGCGCGCTGGCGGACAGGCCGATGGCCGAACGGTGATTCGATGATTCGGCTCGCAGGAGCGGGCGCAAGGGGCCGGGCGCAGCGGCGCGCAAGAGCGCCACCGGCGGCATGCGCTGGCGTTGCAGCAGCTCTGCCAGCGCGATGGCTTGAACAACTGAAGTGGCGGCGCCGATTTGTCCCATGGCGCTCATGATACAACACAGGGGCGCGCCGGCGCCGGTGATCGCGGCAACCAGCTCGCGCTCGGCCGCGTCGAAGCCCGGCAGCGCCAGGCCGCAGCCATCGACCGCGTCGCCATGCCGCGCAAGCCTGCGTACAAGGCGGGCCAGCAGCGCCGCTTGGGGCTCGCCCTTTTCGCCGTCGGCGCCATCGAGCGCTTCGATGCAGGCACGCGCGGGGCCGGCTTGCTGCAAGACCAGCGCGGCGGCGGCTTCGCCGGGCACGAAACCCTGCGCGGCGATGTCGTAGGGCGCCGCCAGCACGGTCGATACAGAGGAGCCGCGTGCGGCCAGTTCGACCAGCGTTTCCGGCTCGACCAGGCTGTCGTAGCCGACCACCAGCGCCACGTCGACGGCGCCGGCGGCCAGCGCGCGGATCGCACCGGCCAGCGCCTGCGCGCCCGCATTGGCGCCGCCGTAGGTCGCGCCCTCGCCGCGCGCGCCCAGTTCCTGGGCGGCGATGGCGTGCGCATTGTTCGACAGGTGCTGCAAGATCCAGAACGGGTGCAGCAGCGCCAGGCCGCGCTCCCATGCGGCCGCGCCATCGGCCTGTTGGTGCTCGAATGCGGGCATCAGGTCGTCCCAGTGGGCGCGCAAGCCGCCGTAACCGAAGAACAGCCCCACGCGCTCGCCGCCGCTCACGCCGGCGTCCCGCATCGCCTCGGCCGCCACCTCCACCGCGTACAAGCCCATACGGCGCAGGAAGCGCGCCTGGCGCGACGGCGCCGGCGGCGCGGCGATGGTGGCGGCCAAGGTGCAGGCGTAGCTGCGCGCATCGAAACGCGCGTTGGGCCGGGCGGCGCGTTCGCCGGCCAGCAGGCGTTCGATGACCTCGTCGATGCTTGAACCGAGCGGGGTGCGCCATGCGCGGCCGGTCAGTGCCGCCTTCATGCGGGCCGCCCGAGGATCAAAGACACGTTCTGGCCGCCGAAGCCGAACGAATTGCTCAGCACCGCGTCGACACTCGCCGCACGCGGCGTTTTGATGACATCCACCTCGCATTGCGGGTCCGGGTCGCGATGGTTGGCCGTTCCCGGCAGCAGATTGCGTTCGAATGCGAGCAGGCAGGCGGCCGCTTCGATCGCTCCCGACGCCGCCATCAGGTGCCCGATGGCGCCCTTGACCGAGCTCACTGGCACCGCGCGCGCGCCGAAGACGGCGGCGATGGCGCGCGCTTCGGCCACATCGTTGAGCGGCGTGCCGGTGCCGTGCGCGTTGATGTAGCCGATATCGGCGGGCGCCAGTTTTGCGCGCCCGAGCGCCACTTCCATTGCGCGCCGCGCGGCAGCGCCGTCGGGACGGGGCGCGGTGACACGGTAGGCGTCCTGGGTGCTGCCGTATCCGAGCACGCGCGCGAGCACGCGCGCGCCACGGCCGGCAGCCCGCTGTTCCGATTCGATCACGAACATGGCGGCGCCCTCGCCGATCACCAGGCCATCGCGGCGCAGGTCGAACGGGCGGCAGGCGTCGGGCTCGTTGCGCGGCGACGGCGCGCCAAGGCGCGACATGCCGCCCAGGCCGAACGGGTTGACCATCGAATCGGCGCCGCCGCACAAGACGATGGCGGCCGCGCCGCGCTCGATCAACGACGCCGCGTGGGCAATCGCCAGCCCACCGGCGGCGCAGGCCGATGCGTTGACGATGACCTGGCCGTGCAAGCCAAACACGTCGCCGACCAGGCGCGCGCCCAGGTCGACGTCGGAGCGAAAGCGAATGCCATCATGCCCGCCGGCGGACCAGTCGATCGCCTGGCCGCTGAACATGGGGCCAAAATCGTCGAGAAAAGCCTGTTCCAGTCCAAGCGCCATCACCAGCGACGCTTCGTCTTCGGCCCCGCCGCAGCCGGCCATGCGCCACGCCTCGACGGCGGCCAGCAGCGCGAACATGCATTTGCGGTCGCGCCATGCACCGGCGCGTTGATACGCGTCGAGCACCGCTTCGGCGTGGCCAAGGTCGCCGAGATGCGTACGCAGCCAGTCGCGCCCGATGCCGCCAGCGGTCACTTCGCAGGCCATGCGGGTGTCGAAGGCGCAAGCGTCGAAGGAGCGCACCGGCGCGATGCAGCTGCGTCCATCGGCCAGGCCGTCGAACAAGGCAGGCATGCCGACGCCGAATGCGCTGACCGCGCCCACGCCCGTGATGACCGCGCGCCTCATGCCACGCTCCCGAAACGGGCGACGCCAAGGCCGCCGTCGATACCGGCGCTAAACACAACGGCGCGGCGGCAGCGGCCCTGGCGTATCAGGTCGAGCGCCACGCACCAGGCCAGCGCGGGCGCCGCCGCCAGCGCGTCACCAAGACACAAGCTGACGTCGAGTGCATTGTCATGACCAAGCCGCTTGCGCGCCTCGCTACCCCACGGCGCGATGACGACCTTGGCATCCGCGCATGCTTCGGTCAAGCCGGGGTTGCGCTCCCAGGCGCGCGCGCTGTGGAAACTGACGGCGTCCAGCGTCGCCAGCGCTCCGGCGGCGCAGGCGGACAAGGCGAGCAGGCCCGCACCCTCGGCCGGAACCAGGCCGCGCGCGGGATAGCCGGCGGCGCCCAGCTGCGTCCAGGTAACCGGATGCAGCGCCGAATCGGCGCCGCCGGCGAGCGCCGTATCGCATTCGCCCGAGGCCACCAGCCAGTGCGCTTCGCCCAGTGCGGCCAGGGTGCCCGTACCGCGCGAATAGAAGGCGCCGTTGGGGCCTGCCGTGCCATTCATGATCGCGCCGTGGCAAAGCGTGAAATTGTTCATCAACTGGAATGCGAACAAGGGATTACAGGCGGCCAGGCCGGCGCCGCCGAAGCGCTCCAGCGAAAAGGCATGATCGACGATGCTGGCCGCCAGCATGCGGGTCAGTTCATCCATGGAGCAGCCGGACGCGCCCACGCCCAGGTACAGGGCCGCCTGCTCGCGCTGCCGCGCCGTCCAGCGCGCGTCGGCAAGCGCCAGGCGCAGGGCCACGGCGGCCAGGCGCGCCGGGTGTGCCATCAGCTTGCGGGCGCGCGCATCGACATCGATACCGGCCGGGATTGCCGGCACTTCGGCCGCCATGATGCTGCCATGCGTGGCCCAAAGCTGGCCGCTGGGAGCAAACCCCTTGAACGCGGCCAGTGTGTACCAGTCGAAACCGGATGCGCTGACGGCCGCCGCGCCGGATATATATACCTGCCTCACGCGCAGCGCCTCGCCACCAGACTGCAATTGGCGCCGCCGAAGGCGAAAGCATTGACCAGGGCGGCGGTGACGTTCTTGCGGATTGCGCTAGTGAACACATGCGGCAGCGCGCAGGCCGGGTCGGGTTGAACCAGGTTCGCGGTCGGCAGCACGATGTCTTGCTCCAGCGCCGCGTGGGCGCACAGAAAACCCAGCGCACCCGCGCCGGCGATCCAGTGGCCAAGCGCCCCTTTGACCGAGCTGACATGGGCGGCGTCGAGGCTCGCGCCCAGGACGCGCCGCAGCGCCAGCGCTTCGACCGCGTCGTTCAGCGGCGTCGAGGTGCCGTGCGCCTGGATGTAGTCGACCGCATCGAGGCCAGCGGCGGCGAGCGCAATGCGCATGGCGCGCGCCGCGCCAATGCCCTGCGGGTCGGGTGCGGTCAGGTGGTGGGCGTCGAGACTGCGGCCTTCGCCGGCCAGTTCGACATTGGCATTGCCGCGTTCAACCGACAGCACCACCATGGCGGCGCCCTCGCCGACCACAAAACCGTCGCGCCGCACGTCGAACGGGCACGAGACGCCGCGCGCGCTCAGTGCGCCAACGCGGCCGAAACCGGCCAGCATCATCGGATCGACATCGGCGCCGACGCCGCCGCACAGGGCCACGTCGCACACGCCGAGGCGGATCGCCCGCGCCGCTTCGGCAATCGCGCTCGCGCCCGAGGCGCAGGCCAGCGAGATCGTCACCGCCGGGCCGTGGGCGCCGTATTCGAGGGCGAGCGCCGAGGTGACGGCGGCGGGCGAGATGATGGAGGCGTCGAATTCGGCCACCAGCGCCGCCGCCTTGACGCCGAACTGCGCATGGTCGAAGCGCGCGCCGCCGCCGGCGCCACGGGTCAGCCCATGCAGGGTGGCGAATGGCGCACGGCCCGATTCCGCGCCGAGGAAGATGCCGAGGCGTGCAGGCGCGACATCGACGGCGGCGCCCTGCCACGCTTCGCGCGCGGCGACCCGCACCAGCGCCAGGCGGCGGTCGCCCGTGTGGGTGAAGCCGTCGATCTCGGCGCCGGCCGTCGATGGAAAACCGGTCACGTCAAAGCCACGTACCTGCCCGATGGCGCTGCGCCCGGCGGCCAGCGCTTGCAGCGAGGCCGGCCAGTCGGCGCCCAAGGCCGTGATGGCGCCGACGCCTCGCACGAACACGCGGTTTGGCGTCATGGCTCCTCGGCCGAGCCGGTGAGCCAGATATTGAGCACCTCGCGGCGGCGCGCCAGCAGTTTGGGATTGGTCACGCGGGCGAAAGCGAAGGCCAGTTCGGCCTCGGCCACCAGTTTGCCGTCCACGCGCGCCATGGCGCGCACCTGGCCGCCATCTTCATGCACCACGATGCCGTGGCATTCGAGTTCCATCTTGTCGCCTGCGCGCACCTGATGGCGGAACTTGGCGCGGTCCACCGTTACCAGCAGTGCGTGCAGGTCGTGGCGCCCTTGTTCGCGCATGCTCGCTTCGACCAGCACGCCGCCCAGCTGCGCCATCGATTCGATGATCATCGCGCCGGGCATGATGGGGTGTCCCGGAAAATGGTCGGCAAAAATATCATCCGACAGCGACACGCACTTGACTCCCGACGCCAGTTGCGGCGGCACAAGCGCCGTAATTTTATCGAGAAGTATGTATCGCATCCGCACTGCCCTTTACGTAAGCCGATTGCCACTGGCGGCGCCCAACGGCCACTCAAGACATGCAATTCAGGTTAGGATATCCTAAAGTTAACACCCAACACTAGTAGATCATCGTTGAAAGGCTCAAATGGAATGTACCAGCTGCGACACGAGCACCGTGCGCAAGGATCGCGAGCACACCTTCTTCATGCACGAGATGGCCATCTGCGGCGGCTGCACCGCGCCAATCGAGGCGCGCGTGGTGCTGCGCGACGATGGCGTGGTGCGCCTCATTCACTGCAAGCAGTGCGGCCCTTCCGAACAGATCGTGTCCGATGACGCCAAGCAGTGGATGGCGGGCTTTCTCGCGCGCGGCCAGGTTGACCCGGGCAAGCTTGGCGACCACTATTTCAAGCACACCACGTCGACCTGTCCGGGGTGCCTGGCATTGCTGCCGGCCGATGTGGTGATCCGCGACGGCAAAGTCTATTTCGTGAAGAACTGCGAGAAATGCGGCCCGTCCGAGGCGCTGGTGTCGGAAGACGCGGCCTACTACGTGGACGCGTACTCGTACGCGCGCGCCGGCACCGAGCCGCTGGTGTTCGCCACCGAGGTGGACCAAGGCTGCCCGACCGACTGCGGCACCTGCGGCGACCATGAACAGCACACCTGCCTGCCGATCATCGAGATTACCGATTACTGCAACCTGGAATGCCCGGTCTGCATCGTCAACAACACCAACGCGTATCACCTCTCGAACGAGGCGTTTACGCGCATGATCGACACGCTGGTGCGCAACGAGGGCCAGGTGGAGTCGATTGCGCTGTCCGGCGGCGAGCCGACCAGCCACCCGCGCCTGATGGAGCTGATCGCGATTGCCACGCGCGAGGAAATCGGCCGCATCGTGATCATCACGAACGGCTTGCGCCTTGGCCGCGACCGCGCCTTTGCCGAGAAAATCAAGGCCAGCGGCGCCTACATCGCGCTGCAGTTCGATGGTTTTACGGCCGATACGCACGAAAAGATCCGCGGACGCGACCTGTGCGACGAAAAGAGCGCCGCGCTCAAGATGCTCAAGGACCTCAATATCCCGACGCAGCTCATTTTCGTGGCCGCGCGCGGCGTCAACGAGCACCAGATCGGCCAGGTGGTGGAGATGTTCCTCTCGGAAGACCACTTCTTGTCGCTGAACTTCCAGCCGGTCGCCTTTACCGGCGCGGGCGGCGGGCAGTTCGCGCACGACCCGATGGACCGGTTGACGATTCCGGGCGTGATCAAGGCAATCGAGGAGCAAACCAACGGCAAGCTGAAGGTGAGCGATTTTGCGCCCCTGCCGTGCTCCCACCCGCAGTGCGTCTCGCTCAGCTACCTGCTGCGCATGAACGACGGCAGCCATATTCCGTTCGGGCGCTTTGTCGACTTCCGCACGCACGGCACCTTGCTGCGCTCCTCGGCCACGCTGGGCGCCTCGCCCGAGATTCACGATGCGATGAGCGATGTGGTACACGACGTGTTCGCGCGCCAGGACGAAATCGAGCGCTCGGCCGACATCCTGGCGGCGCTGCGCCGCACGATCGACGTGATGTTCCCGAACCGGCCGGTCAGCGCCAAGGAAGCGATTCACCTGGGCGAGCAGCAGGCCAAGTCGATCTTCTTGCACCACTATATGGACCGCCACGACTTCGACCTGGAACGGCTGCGCAAGTGCTGCCACCATTATCCGCAGGTGGACGGGCGCATCATGCCGGCCTGCGGCTTCAATATGTTCCACCGGGGCGCGGCCAAGGGGCCGGAGACCGAACTGGCGGCATGGGGCAAGAAGCCCTGGACCACGGACGCGCCGGTGCAGGTCGTGCAGTTCCACCGCACCGACACGCGCCAGGCGCTGACCGGCATCGGGGTCGATGAAACGCCGGCGCGCGCGCCGCATTCGATCGGCCTTGGCGGCGGTAAACCAGTGGTGCTCAAATAATGGGGATGCTCGACGGACGGACCGCATTGGTCACCGGCGGCTCGCGCGGCCTGGGACGCGCCCTGTGCATGGCGCTGGCGCGCGAAGGCGCGAACGTGGCCTTTAACTATTCGCGTTCGGTGGCCGAAGCCGAGGCGGTGCTGGCCGCGCTCAAGCAACTGGGCGTGAAGGCGTGGGCGTTCCAGGTGTCGGTGCTGGACAAGGCGGGCCTGCAGGGCATGGTGCGCGCCATCGAGCAGGATGCGGGGGCGATCGATATCCTGATCAACAACGCCGGCATCGGCCAGGTGGTACCGCTCGCGCTGATGGAAGAAGATGACTGGGACCGCATGATGAACACCAACGTCAAGGGGGCGTTTTTGACCACGCAGGCGGTGCTGCGCGGGATGATCCACCAGAAGCGCGGGCGCATCTTGAATATCAGTTCGCTGGCGGGCGTGAAGATGATGCAGGCGCCGGTACACTACAGCGCGGCCAAGGCGGCGCTCAAGGGCATGACGGAGGCGCTGGCGAAGGAAGTGGGCCGCTACGGCATTACCGTCAACTGCCTGGCGCCGGGCGTGCTCGATGAAGGCGTGAGCGGCAATGTGCCGGCGGCGAAAATGACGGAATACGTGCGCCATTGCGCGCTGGGGAGACTGGGAACGGTAGAGGAAGTGGCGGAAGCGGCGGCGTTTTTTGTCTCGGACAAGAACAGTTATATGAGCGGAGCGACGGTAGTCATCGACGGCGCGGTGTGAGGGCGCTGGCTTTGCTCGTGCCCGCGTTGGCGGCCGGCGTCGTACACGCCCAGCCGGCGGTGGTGGAAGTGAACGCCAGCCGCGACAGCTGCGATGCGCGGCGCGACGATACGGCCGGCATGGTTTGTGGAAACTGGACAGCAAGCTGCAGTTAAGACTGAGCATCGCCAATGCGCTGCGGCATGACTGGATCAGCGACCGCAGCTACGCGGGCGCGGCGGGCAGCTATGGCACCCGCTCCACGCAGCCGGGCAAGACCTGGGTGCGGGCAATGCTGGAAGCGCGCTTCTGACGGCGCGTGCTAGACGGCGCGTGCCAGACGGCGCGTGCCCCGGCGCAAGGTCGACTTGAGGGTATCGATCTCTTGCGCGCCGACCACGCTGACGGACTGCGGCGTTTCAATGATCGGCGTGTCGGTTTTGGTGGCCGTGGCGCTGCGCCGGGCCACGTAGCCGCGGATAGGGCCGCTTGCAGTCTCGGGCTCGGCGTTGTCGAGCACGGTGATCGTCGGCAGCACGGCGGCTGCGCCACGGTGGAGCGTCAAGGCCGGTCGAAGCGCTGAAGGCGGAATGGAGGAATGGCGGTACGGATGGGTCATGGTGTGGTCCTGGTTCGAAGGATGCGGGAGTGCTTACCTGTATCCCGAACGAAAACCGGAAACCCGCAAGCGGAAACGACGATTTCCGCAAAAAATCTGACACGGCCTTAGCAACGGGCGCGCACGGTGACCCAGTAGCGGCTGCGATAGGCCACGGCGACCGCCAGCGCCAGGTTGCGCAGTGCGCGATCGGTGTCGCGCAGCGAAAACACGCCGGTCACGCGCATGGCGGCAATGGCGGGATCGCAGCGCAGCAGACCCGGCCGGTAGCGCGCCAGTTCGGCCACAAAGTCGACCACGCGCATGTCGTCGGCCACCAGCAAGCCGTCCGACCAGGCGGCGGCGCTGGCTTGCACCGGCCCGGACGGCGCGATGCGTTCCTGCGAGAATGCCGCGCCCTGGCCGGCGTCGATGCGCACGGCAGCGTGACGATGCTTGCGCGCGCGCAGCTCGACAGCCCCGTCGAGCACGCCGACACGGGTCACATCCGCCTGCTGGCGCACCAGAAAGCGGGTACCGAGCGCTTGCACCACGCCATCGCGCGTGCGCACCCGGAACGGGCGTTGCGCGGCCATCGGATCGGGCGCGGTCGTGACCAGGATTTCACCGGCGCGCACGATCACAAGGCGCTCGGCGCCGCCGAAGCGCAGGTCGATCGCCGTGGCGCTGGCCAGCACCACCTGGCTACCGTCGGGCAAAACGAGCGCGCGCGTGGCGCCGGTGGAAGTGCTGCGATCGGACGCGATGCGGTCCCAGGTTGCGGGGCCGCCAACGACCAGGCGGCGCCCGCGCTCACGCCCAGGCCAAGCAGGTGCAGCGCACGGCGGCGCGTGACCCAGGCGCTGGCCGCGGGCTCGCGCAAGGCGTGCTGGGCAATCTCGCGCGGAACGCTGACCAGCTTGTCTTCGACGGCTTGCAGGCGGCGCCAGGCGCGTTCGTGGTCGGGATGGGCCGCGCGCCACGCGCCGCACGCGGCCTGGTCGGCCGCGCTGGCCTGGTCCGACCACAGGCGCGCCATCCAGGCGGCGGCCTGGCTGACGGTGGCGGGATCGAGCGGGACTGCGCTCATGAGGGGATCGCGCCCTGCCGCGCCGGGGCGTACAGTGCGCCGGCGCACACCTGCAAGGCCGTGGCGATGTACTTTTCCACCGACGAGACCGACACCTGGAGGCGCTCGGCGATGTCGCGGTAACTCATTCCTTCGAGTTTGTACAGCAAGAGCGCCGAGCGGGCCTTGGCCGGCACGCAGTGCAGCAGCGCATCGATCTCGACCAGCGCTTCGAGCGTGATGGCGCGCGCCTCTTCGGACGGAGCGTGCGCCGCCGGCAGCAGCGCGATGGCCTCAAGGTAAGCCAGTTCGATCTGGCGCCGCCGGTACAGGTCGACCACGAGGCCGTTGGCGACCTGGGTCAGGTGGCGGCGCGACTGCCAGGGCGGCGGCACGCGGCCGCTGGTGAGGATGCGCAGATAGGTGTCATGCGCCAGGTCGGCCGCATCGCAGGCGTTGCCCAGCCGTTTGCGCAGCCAGCCGCGCTAGCCTGAATGTTGCATAAACCGCCGCCGCAGCGTCACTTTTCCGATGCCGGAGTTTTTCAACTTAAATCGGAATGTCGCGGGCGATAGCGTCCCTACCCAATTGAACGGGACAGTCAATGAA